>NZ_JBWXUW010000005.1:0-198574 GCF_059901425.1 Fructilactobacillus sp. X2R1C3
CGAACACAGAAGTTAAGCTTCAGCACGCCAAGAGTAGTTGGGGGATCGCCCCCTGCGAGGGTAGGACGTTGCCACGCAACCCAGAGTTTTTAACCAATTTGGTTAGGAACTCTTTTTTTGTGTCGTAAATTAGGTGTATAATTACCAACAATTAAGTCATAAGGGTAGTGATTTTATGAAAAAGCAACGCTGGTACCGTTTTTCACTCGGTTGGCAAATTGTATTTGGCTTGTTTTTAGGGATTATTTTAGGTGTTATTTTTTATCAGAATAAAGATGCCATTAACGTGATGCAAAACATTGGGACCATGTTTATTAGCTTGATTCAAATGATTGTTTTACCAATTGTGGTTTCCTGTTTGACGGTTGGAATTGCCGGAATGGGTGATATCAAAAAGGTCGGACGAATTGGAGTCAAGACCCTAGTTTACTTTGAATTGATGACCACTGTTGCCATTATTTTGGGTCTCCTGGTCGCTAACATCGCTCATCCTGGAACTTACATCAACGTCCATCAAATGCATGGATCGACTGACATTAGTCAATACATAGCGACTGCCAAACAGTCTAAGAACACGGGGATCTGGTCCATGATTATGAACTTAATTCCTACTAACATCTTTGCGTCATTAAGCAAGGGTGATATGATGCCGATTATCGTCTTCTCGGTCTTCTTCGGTTTGGGGACCGCTGCGATTGGTGAAAAGGGTCAAATTATCATTAACTTCATGAGTGCCGTCTCAGAAGTTATGTTTAAGATCACGAACTGGGTTATGCACCTAGCTCCCATCGGAGTATGTGCTTTAATTGGCGTGACCTTGGCCGAACTAGGAATTAAGGCCCTGTTGCCATTAGGTTATTTTGTTTTCTTAGTTTACCTCACCATGCTTGTCTTCGTTCTCGTAGTGATGGGAGTAGTGGCACGTCTCTGCCATTTCAAGCTCTCGGACCTTTTGGCAGTTATCAAGAATGAAATTGTGTTAGCCTTTTCGACTGCCAGCTCCGAGGCGGTTCTACCAAAGATGATTCAAAAAATGGATCACTTTGGCGTTAGTCCATCAATCGTTTCGTTTGTTATCCCAACCGGATACACCTTTAATCTTGACGGTTCGGCAATCTACCAGTCACTAGCGGCTCTTTTTCTTGCCCAGGCCTATAACATTCACTTATCCATAGGACAACAGGTCACCTTGCTGATTGTGTTGATGATTACTTCAAAGGGAATGGCCGGAGTCCCAGGCGCCTCCTTTGTCGTGTTGCTTGCAACCATCTCAACCATTGGGGTTCCAATGTCCGGTCTGACCTTCATTGCGGGCATTGATCGGTTCATTGATATGGGTCGAACCGCAGTCAACGTGGTCGGCAACTCACTTGCGACGGTGGTAATTGGAAGTTCTGAACATGAATTTAACCGGAAGCAAGCGAATAGTTACGTTAAACAAGTTAAATCAAAAAAAGCATAATGATAAAAGCTGAGGTTGGAAGTTTAATCTGACCTCAGCTTTTCTTTTGTCGTTTGTTAAGAAATTGATAAAAAAGCATTGACAGGATTGGTCGTTTCAATTTACAATCAGTGAAACTAATGAAAGGAAGTTTTAGCGATGACGACACCAGTATTTTCCATGATTAGCGTTTTATTATTCATTTTAGTCACAGTGATAATTAAAAATTGTGTGGATAATAAGATGCTTTTAAGTCAGAGCTAACTTCTTCTTTAAGTCCTCACAGTTTTGTTGGTAACTGCGAGGGTAAGTAGGTAAAGTCCTCCAGTTACGTGAACTGGGGGGCTTTTTTTATTATCAAGAAGTTAACTTTAATAAATAGTTTAAGGAGGGTTTGAAATGACAAATAAAGAAACGCTGGATCACGAACAGCAGGCCTATTCAAAGGCGGCACGAATTGAGTATTTTGATATTGTAATTAAATCAGGGACAGGAGCCATTTTAACGGATGAAGATGGCCGCACTTACATTGATCTCTTATCCAGTGCATCATCAACTAATACCGGACATTGTCATCAGAAAGTTGTCAAAGCCATTTCAGACCAAGCTAGCCGGTTGATTCAATACACTCCCGCCTATTTTGCGACTTCTGAGGAAGCTAAGTTAGCGCCACGATTAGCTAAATTAGCCCCAATTGATGGACCAACTAAAGTGGCTTTTGGTAATTCTGGATCTGACGCGAACGATGCGATCATTAAATTTGCGAGAGCGTTCACGGACCGGCAATACATTGTGAGTTTTACTGGTGCTTATCATGGTTCCACGTATGGTGCAATCAGCACTTCCGCCGTTAGTCTTAACATGTCACGAAAAATTGGGCCACTCTTACCTGGCGTGGTTAAGGTTCCCTACCCAAGTCCATGGAATCGTCTAAAGGGTGAAAGTGATGATGAATTCAGCGATCGGATGTTTGAGGCCTTTAAGTTGCCATTTGAAACTTATTTACCAGCTGAAGAGACGGCGGTCATTGAGGTCGAGGCCATTCAGGGTGATGGCGGTTTTATTAAAGCACCAGAACGATTTTTAAATCGTGTGTATCGATTTGCCAATGATCACGGGATCCTATTTGCCGTAGATGAGGTTAATCAAGGCCTTGGACGCAGTGGGAAGATGTGGTCAATCGACTACTTCAAGGATGTTCATCCAGATTTAGTTGCAATTGGGAAATAAATTGCGTCTGGATTGCCGCTCAGTGCCGTTGCGGGTCGAAAAGAAATTATGGATGCTCTTGATGCGCCTGGGAATACCTTTACTACGGCTGGTAATCCAGTGTCGGCGGCCGCTGCTAACGCTACTCTAGATGTCATTAAAAATGAGCACTTAGTAGAACGAAGCGCAAGATTGGGCAAACTGGCCAACCAATTCTTTAAGCAAATGGAAAACCGGTTTCCCTTTATTGGTGACGTTCGGATGTATGGATTAAATGGTGGAATTGACATTGTTGACCCGCAGACCAAGAAACCAGACGGTGATGCTGCTAACAAACTGATTTATCGGATTTTTGAGTTGGGTGCGATCATGATTACCGTTCGTGGCAATATTTTACGATTTCAACCACCATTGGTAATTAAAGAAGCTGATTTAAAAAGGGCCTTTTCAATTATTGAACGAGCAATGCAAGAATTAAACGACGGAAAATTAACTAAATCACCCGCAAACATGGGTTGGTAATCAAAAGGAGTTTGAAGCATGAAGAATATTTGGCACAAGATGAATGAGAAAGTTGATTTTCATTTTTACATCTCCAAGGACAAACACTTGGAAAAAACCATGACCGTAAAAGACTTTTTGGCCCTTGGTCTTGGCACCATCCTGTCAACGTCAATTTTCACGTTACCGGGGATTGTAGCCGCTAAGTACACGGGTCCGGCCGTTGTCATTTCGTTCATCCTGGCAGCACTAGTAGCTGGCCTGGTGGCAATGAATTACGCCGAGATGGCGTCCGTCTTGCCCTTTGCCGGCTCTGCTTATTCGTGGATTTCGGTCCTGTTCGGTAAGTTTTGGGGTTGGATCGTTGGCTGGGCGCTACTTGCGGAATACCTAATAGCCGTGGCCTTCGTTGCCGCTGGACTCTCATCAAACGTTCAAGGACTAATTTCGCCACTTGGAATTACGCTACCAAAGGCAATTTCTTCTCCACTTGGAACTAATGGTGGGGTCATTGATATTATTGCTGTTTTGGTGTTGGCACTTGTCACCTACATCTTGATGCGTGGGGATCAACAAACAACTCGGATCTCAAACGTGTTGGTAGTGTTGAAACTGCTGGCAATCGTTGCCTTTATCGTGGTTGGTGCGACCGCCATCAAGGCTCAAAACTACGTTCCATTTTTCCCGAAAAGTCACCCGAATCCTGATGGGACGGTCTTCGGTGGTTGGCAAGGAATCTACGCCGGAATCTCAACGATTTTTCTCTCTTACATTGGTTTTGATTCCATTGCCTCTAACTCTGGTGAGGCGAAGAACCCGCAAAAAACGATGCCACGCGGCATCATTGGTTCGCTAGTGATCGCTACGATCTTCTTCATCTGTGTTTCACTAGTGTTGGTAGGGATGTTTAAGTACACCTTGTACACCAACAACGCCGAGCCGGTTGGCTGGGCCCTTCGACAGAGTGGTCACACCATTGTTGCCACCGTCGTTCAGGCCGTAGCGGTTGCCGGGATGTTAGTGGCTTTGATTGGAATGATGATGGCCGGTTCTCGTTTAATCTATTCCTTTGGGCGTGACAAAATGTTGCCCAAAGCCGTTGGCAAACTGAATCAGAAAAAAATTCCAAGTAACGCACTCTGGATTATTACCATCATTGGAATCATTCTGGGAGCCGTTTTTCCCTTTACCTTCCTCGCTCAATTGATTTCAGCTGGTACGTTAATTGCCTTCATGGCGGTCTCGCTGGCCATGTATCCACTCAGACGACGCGAGGGGAAAACCCTCCCCAAGGCGGCTTACCGGATTCCTTTTTATCCAATCTTGCCAGCATTAGGCTTTTTGGGTTCCCTCGCTGTCTTTATGGGACTTGATATTCAGGCTAAAATTTATGCGGTCGTTTGGTTCCTGTTGGGTGTCATTATTTACTTCGTTTACGGTATGCGTCACGCCGACTCCAAGATTCCCGACAGTGATGATCAAGAGATTGACGAGAACCTTTAAGTTTTGAATATGTGACTTTTATCCCAAAGGTGGTTGAAAAATCAATATTCGCGTAGTACTCTTAGAACAATCTTAAAAGAAAAGGGTGAATTAGTAATGTCAGATAAAAGGAAAAAAGTTGTTCTAGCATATTCTGGTGGTCTTGATACTTCAGTTGCCATCGCTTGGTTGACTGATAAAGGTTACGACGTCATTGCGACTTGCGTCAACGTTGGCGAAAACAAGGACCCCGAATTCATTAAAAATAAAGCGCTAAAGGTGGGTGCCGTCCGCTCATACGTCATTGACGCTCAAGATGAATTCGCTGATGATTATGCTTCCATCGACTTACAGGCCAACGCCATGTACGAAGGATCGTATCCGCTTGTTTCTGCTTTATCAAGACCCTTGATTGTAAAGAAATTGGTTGAGGTCGCAAAGAACGAAGGCGCCGAAGCGATCGCTCATGGTTGTACCGGAAAGGGAAACGATCAGGTCCGGTTTGAGGTTGCTATTCATGCCCTTGCCCCCGACTTAGACGTGTTAAGTCCAGTTCGTGACTGGCACTGGTCTAGAGAAGACGAGATTGAGTACGCCAAGGATCACAATATTGATATCCCAATTGATTTAGATTCGCCATATTCAATTGATAGTAATATCTGGGGTCGTGCTAACGAAGCCGGGGTCTTAGAAGATCCATGGGTGAGTGCCCCAGAAGATGCCTTTGATATGACCAAACCGGTTGAAGAAACTCCCGATGAACCAACCGAACTAGAAATTACGTTTAAAAAGGGTCTTCCAGTTGCGTTGAATGGCAAACCCATGAAGTTCGCTGATATCATCAAGGAGTTAAATACGATTGCCGGTGAAAATGGAATCGGTCGAATTGACCACATTGAGAATCGGTTAGTTGGGATTAAATCCAGAGAAGTCTATGAGACTCCTGGAGCAACGGTACTCCTTAAAGCTCACAAAGAACTCGAAGATTTGACCTTTGAAAGAGGCTTGGCACACTTCAAGCCCATTGTTGAAAACGAAATCAGTGAGGTCATCTACGACGGACTCTGGTTCTCACCACTAATGGAGTCCCTTCAGGCCTTTTTGAAGGATTCACAGAAACACGTCAGTGGAGTGGTCAGAGTTAAGTTATTTAAGGGTAACGTCACCGTCCTTGGCAGAAAGTCAGAGAACTCGCTGTATGATAAGGATCTTGCTACCTACACCTCATCGGATTCATTCGACCAGGTGGCTTCCAAGGGCTTTATCAAATTGTGGGGTCTTCCAACCAAGGTGAACTCTCAGGTTCAGATTAAAAATCAAAAGCAAAAGGACAAAAGTAAATGAGCGATAAACTATGGGGTGGTCGCTTTACCGAGCAACCTGATGAATCGGTTGATAATTTTGGTTCGTCAATCTCTTTTGACCAGTTAATGGCCGACGAGGATATTGAGGGATCACTGGCTCACGTGAAAATGCTAAAAAAGACTGGCATTCTTCCCGCTGGCGACGTTAAACAGATTGTCAGCGGCTTAGAGGGCATTCAAACCGACTTGCACGCTGGTAAAATCAAGTTCTCCAAGGCAAATGAAGATATTCATATGAATATTGAAAAGATCCTCACCGATCGGATTGGTCCTGTAGCAGGAAAACTCCACACGGCGCGTTCCAGAAACGATCAGGTGGCAACGGATTTTCATTTATACCTAAAAAAACGGCTTCCCAAAATCATTGACGAGATTACGACTTTACAGAAGACGTTGGTGAAGATGGCGGATGAAAACGTGGAAACCATCATGCCGGGTTATACGCATCTCCAGCATGCCCAGCCCATCTCATACGGCCACTATTTAATGGCGTACTACCAGATGCTGAAGCGTGACAAGGAACGTTTTGAATTCAACAAGAAGCACACGGACATGTTGCCACTGGGCGCGGCAGCCCTTGCCGGGACGACGTTTCCCATTGATCGCCAGTTTACTGCTCAAGAACTTGGTTTTGATGAGGTCTATGCCAATTCGTTAGACGCCGTTTCTGACCGTGACTTTGCCCTGGAATTTCTGAGTAACTGTTCCATCTTGATGATGCATCTATCCCGTTTCTGTGAAGAGATTAGTATGTGGGTTAGTTACGAGTTTCAGTACTTAGAAATCAGTGACGAGTATTCGACCGGAAGCTCGATCATGCCGCAGAAGAAAAATCCAGACATGGCCGAACTGATTCGGGGGAAGACCGGGCGCGTGTACGGTGACTTGATGGGACTTCTGTCAACCATGAAGTCACTACCTCTGGCCTATAACAAGGACTTACAGGAAGACAAAGAAGGGGTCTTTGACGCGGTTAAGACCGTCTTGCCAGCACTCAAGGTGTTCAACGGGATGCTTTCCACCCTAAAGGTCAATAAGGACAAGATGCGTGATAGTACCAAGCATGATTTATCAAACGCAACCGAACTGGCTGACTACTTGGCCGCCAAGGGGGTTCCGTTTCGTGAGGCCCATGGAATTGTTGGTAAATTGGTCTTGAACTGCATTCAAACCCATCGTGACTTACAGGACATGAGCCTAGAAGAGTTACAGAAAGCCTCATCTGTAATCCAGGACGATGTCTATCATGAACTTGATCCAGAAGTGGCCGTAAAGCGCCGCAACTCCGAAGGTGGAACTGGATTTAAGCAGGTCAGAGCGCAGATTGACAAGGCTAAAGCTGAATTAAAATAAAAAAAGCAAAAAAGACTGAAGCCGCATGACTTCAGTCTTTTTGCGTTCTTTGGTAGCAAATTTTCTTAAATTAGATTTGCTTTTCATTTCACAGGTGGTACACTTTGAAAAATTAATTAAGAAATTGTTAAGGAGATGAAGTTCAATGAGTAAGTCGAAGTTAAAGACTGTCATGCAGTTGTTGTTGGTCGTTGTCATTGTTGGAATGGGTACCTTGTTAACACGACGACCAGCACACGCGGATGACCAATCGTTGAACCGAGTCAAGCAATCGGGCACGCTGACGGTCGGCACCGCCCCGGATTATCCTCCGTTTGAGTTTCAGGTTAATAAGAATGGGGAACAGGACGACGTTGGACTTGATATTGACATTGCCAAACAGATTGCGAAGAATTTACACGTTAAGCTGAAGATTAAGAACATGAGCTTTGATTCTTTGCTAGTAGCTGTTCAGTCGGGCAAGATTGACATGGCGATTGGAGGAATTAATCCCACTCCCGAACGGAAGCAGAATGCTGATTTTTCCAAAATTTACTATAGCGGTGGGCAAGATTTTCTCATCAACAAAAATGATGCCGGCAAAATTAAAAACAAAAATAGTTTAAAGGGGCAAAAGGTTGGAACGCAGACCGGGACCCTGCAACAAAGTTTAGCCAAACAGTACATCCCCAACGCACACGTGGTTGGGATGGACAAGACGCCGGATTTGGTCCTGGCGCTTAAGACCCACAAGGTTGCTGCCGTCGGGGTTGAAAAGCCGGTGGCTCAAGCCTATGTCGCAAACGATCATGCTTTAAAGGCCGTTGATTCTGGTTATAAACTAAATAAAAACGACGTTGGGACTGCGATTGCGTTTAAGAAGGGCAATACGTCACTTGTAAACGCCGTCAATCAAAGTATTGATCAGATCCATAAAAAGAATCTGATACCACAGTACCTAAAGGACGCCGGGAAACACATGAAGGTTAATACCCACAACACGTCAATGTGGCACTACTGGAAATACTTCGCCACTGGGGTTGAGTACACTTTAATTATCTCGGTCGTTTCCGTCTTCTTCGGGATCATTCTTGGAATCATCTTGGTACTGATGAGACTCTCGAAATACAAGTTCTTGAGTTGGCCGTCAGTTGCCTACACCGAGTTTGTCAGAGGAACACCCATGATGGTGCAGGTCCTGTTCGTTTACTTTGGATTAGGCGTTCTGGTCAACATTCCCGCGTTAACCGCCGGAATCATCGCCGTTTCTCTAAACAGTGGCGCTTATGTCAGTGAGATTATCAGAGGTGGGATTAACGCCGTCGACAAGGGCCAGTCCGAAGCATCAAGAAGTCTGGGTCTCTCCAAAAAAGACATGATGGCTTCGGTCATTTTACCGCAGGCCTTTAAGAACATTTGGCCCGCCCTTGGAAATGAATTTATCACCATTATCAAGGACAGTTCCATCGTTTCAATCATTGGAGTAACAGAAATCGTGTACGAACTAAACATCGTTCGTGCTGACACTTACAGAGGAGTGGCACCAATTGCCGTCGCAATGATCCTGTACTTTATCCTCTCGTTCTCGTTGTCAAGAGTGCTGAACTACTTTGAAAGAAGGATGAACCATGACTAAAACTGATAATGAAGCGTTGATTCAAGTCAACGATTTGAAAAAAGATTTTGGAGCAAATGAGGTCTTAAAGGGCATCGACGGTACCATTAAAACGGGGCAGGTCATCTGTGTGATTGGACCGTCTGGTTCCGGGAAGAGTACTTTTCTGCGGTGTCTGAACATGTTAGAAGAACCCACCAGTGGACAAATTATCTTTGATGGAAAGGACCTAACGAAGTTTAACCACAAAGAAGTGGCTACTTTAGGGGAACGGATTGGCATGGTGTTTCAAAGCTTTAATCTTTTTCCTAACATGACTGTTTTAGAAAATTTAAAGTTGGCTCCTAAGAAAGTGAAACACTTAAAGGACAAGGAAGCGGCTTCAATTGGATTGAAATTACTAGACCGAGTGGGATTAAAGGGAAAGGCCAATGTTTATCCGTCCAGTCTCTCTGGTGGGCAAGCCCAAAGAGTTGCCATGGCTAGAGCACTTGCCATGAATCCTCAGGTTATGTTGTTTGATGAACCCACGAGTGCACTTGATCCCGAGATGGTCGGTGAAGTGCTTCATGTCATGCAGGGACTGGCTAATGAGGGCATGACGATGATAGTTGTGACCCATGAGATGGGCTTTGCGAAAAAGGTGGCTGACGAAGTCTGGTTTATGGCTAATGGTTACATCCAGGAAAAGAATACGCCGGATCAGCTCTTTGACCATCCCCAAAACCAGCGAACCAAAGAGTTTATCGATAAAATTATTAATGAAGATGAGTAAATAAAAAGAGCTTCCAAATGGAAGCTCTTTTTATTTTCTGACCGTTAAATTATTCGGGATGGTGGCGACATAGGGGTCATGTCGTTTTAGGTACTGCACAATTAAGTCGGAAGCACTGTCTGGACTTTCGTTGATTACCTTCCGGGCGTTAAACATGTCATAGTCGCCACCACCAATGGCCCGATAGTTATTTAACGCGACCTTTAATTCTTGATTATAAGCAACGGGTTGATCGTGATAGTTGAGTTTAACCACCCGGTTGCCAACTGGTTGGGAGATGTCAAATTCATAGTCAATTCCACTGTAAATGTCGTAGTTGAATAGTTGCATTTTGGGGGTGATGAATTTGGGGTCAATGACAATCTTGCCGTTTTGAATGGTGAAAAATTCGGCACATTTTTCGAGAGCGCGTTTTAAATCCGCTCCGGTAATTTTTTCGGCCATGATGGTGTTGGGATAACTGTAACCGTTGATGATTTCCCGCATTGAGATGTCATGATGAAAACCCTTAATGTCATCGTTGAAGAGGGCGGTTCCGGCGATGTCGACGTTCATCGCGTCCATCTCCACCCGATTGATAAAGTCGATGTATGGATGATTGTTCATTCGGACCCTCATGGGATCATCAATCAGCATGCTTGCTCCGGTGGTCTGGCCCATTGGTTGATCCAGCCAGTCTTCCACCTCGTTTTCGATTTGATGATCGGGAATTAGGTCATAGTCAGGCTGGGTGTCAGCCGTTGAAATGAGGTGACTTGAACTAGCGACAGACTGTTTGTTGGGAGTTAGTTCCAGGTCAATTTCACCGACGTCACTTCCGTTAACTCCCGGTTGAGTGAATGGAACACCATTAATCTTTCCGGATAACTGACGGTGCTGATGACCCGTAATGAGGGCGTCGATTCCAGGGACTTCCTTCGCGATGCGGTAGCCTTCGTTTTCTAACGTGTCCTTTTCGGTTGGCTGACCGGTTTTGGAATCGGCTTCAATCCCACCATGATAAGCAACGATGACCACATCAGCCTTTTGCCGTAATTCGGGGACATATTGTTTGGCCGTCGCTAATGCTGAGTTAAATTTTAATCCTTGAATGTTATCGGGACGCTCCCAATTGGGAATAAAGGCGGTCGTCAGTCCCAAAATGGCAAACTTGACGCCTTTTTTCTCGATAATTACGTACGGATGGTCGGCAATCTTGTTCGAAATGGCACCCTCGATGTTGGCGTTTAAAATGGGGTAGTTGCGTTCACTCTCAGTGTCCCTAATGTACTGTTGACCGTAGTTGAACTCGTGATTTCCTAGGGTAGCAGCATCGTATCCAACGTCAGCCGTTATTTGACTGAGAAGACGACGTTTGTCTGCACCTTGTTCTGACAAAAAGGTTGAGAATGGTGATCCCTGAATCCAATCCCCATTTTCAATTGCTACGACAATTTCGTCGGCCTTTTCGTCCTGTTTTGCTTTTTTGATGATGGCACCCGCTTGAAGCATGCCAAGTGAAGCGTGGTTATTACGGGTGGTGTAGTTGGTGGGGTACACGTATCCGTGCACGTCACTGGTTGATAAAATTCGAACTTTCAAGTTATTATGCCACCTTTTCCGTGTTTTCTGACGTTGTGATTGGCGCCTTGTTTTCGTGTTTTAATTCCTTGATTGACAGCATGATTACGAAGCTAACGAGGTAAATCCCGCTTAAAAAGAGGATCACCGCCATGAGGTTAAAGCGATCCATCAAGAATCCAATCAGGACGGTGGAAAAACTACCGACACTTTTGGCAATACTCATGATGGTGTTGTTGGCGGTTGCCCGAATCTCGGTTGGATAGAGCTTGCTGACGATGGTTCCATAACCACTATACATCCCGTCGGAACAGAAACCAACGATTCCACCACCGATTAGGAATTCCAACTTATTTTGGGCGATAATCAGCAAAAAGACCGATGCAGCGGCGGCTAGTAGCCAGATGCCGTATGCTAGGCGACTGCCGAGGTGATCCTGAACGATTCCGAAGCACATGATTCCTAGTGACATGCCGACGATGGTCGCAATCATCCAGAGGGATGAACCGGCCACTGAGATGTGCATTCTTTCTTGAGCAATTGAGGGAAGCCAACTAATCAGACCGTTGTATCCGGCAATGTGGATCATGAACATAATCATGATTCTGACCGTTAGAAAGCATTCTGCTGGAGTGGCGAATAATTCGGTCCAGTGGCTGAAATCACGGTTAGGATCTTTTTCGATGGCGTTCCGGTTCTCGGTAAATTCTTTACTCTCAGGTAAGTGAAATCTGATAAACCAAGCTAAGATAACGGGAACGATCCCAATGAAGAAGAGGACGTGCCAACCGAAGTGAGGAAGGATAAAGGCAGATAGGAGGGAGGCAATAATTGAACCAACCTGACCGCAGACTCCAGCAGCGGCCGACAAGCGACCGAGGTATTTCTTGGAGAAGGCCTCACTTAGCATGGTAATCGCAATCCCGTACTCACCAGAATTACCGACCCCGATGATGATGCGAAAGAGACATAGCATCCAGAACGAGTTGGTAAGTCCCATTCCGGCGGTTCCAATGGCGTAGATGATGATCGTCCAGCAGAGGGTTTTGACTCTGCCATAACGGTCAGCAATTGCGCCAAAACCAATGCCACCGAAAATGGATCCGATGGCAGTAATGGCTGGCAGTAAACCACCCTGAGCCTTTGAAATATGTAAGCTAATGATGATTGAAGCCAGTGCCAGTGACATGAACATGGCGTCCATTCGTTCCAGGATGAACCCAATCCCAGTTGACCACGTGATTCGCTTTTGATACTTTGTCAATTTTGGCATAAAAAAATTGTCCTCCCATTTAATTCTGTAGGGTCCAGATTCGCCGCACAAAATAGCATGAGAACACAATCGTTCAATCATTATATGGATAACATGTTATGCTTGTGGCTTCTCTGAACCATTTAAAGCTTTATATTGTAATTAATATTATCATAAACTTAATAAAATGCAACGGGACAAGTTTGTAATTATTAGATGATAATTGGTTGAATTTGCATCATAACGCTTATTTTTAACATTAATAAATTACATAAATGATTTTACCCACAAAAAAACAGCCGCATCACTGCAGCTGTTTTATAATCTTTAATTAACACATGTGGATTCCCATCTTTTTGTATGAATTCATAGCTGGGATGTCTAAGTCCTTCACTGGGATGCCCTCTTCTTTTGAAAGAGCGTTCAAAAGGGTATCCATGTTCATTAACTTGTACTTCTTGTGTGGATCATTCTTGTCATAAGCTTGAATCTGGAGCATCATGCCACCGTCTTCGTGTTCCGTGATGTGACAGTGATACATGTAAACGCCAGGGAAGTCGAATTTAACTTGCAGGCGAACTACTTCACCGGGGTTAACTCCAATGGTGTCCTTCCAACCGTGTTCGTTTGGATAAGGGTCACCACCGTTTCTGGAAAGTACTCGGAATTGAGTTCCATGCATGTGGTATGGGTGAACCATCCCGCCATCCATTTCGTTGGAGTTAGATACTTCCCAAATTCGTTCTTTGCCAACTTCTTGGCGATCGTCGATTCGTTGCATGTCAAACTTCTTGCCGTTGATTTCAACGGATTCGTCCATTCCAGACATAGCTGCCTTATGAACGGGAGCGTCTTTGTCAATCTTGGCAAATGGTGGCATGTCAACGAGGTGATCTGGCAACTTGGTGTCATCTGGTGCGAATTCATGAATCTTAAACGTCATGATGGGAACATCATCGGAGTAAAGTTGAACTTCATCACCAGGCTTGTAACCACTGAAGTCAACGATGACTTCATCACGTTCGGCACAAACCATCATGAGATGAGTAAACTCAACTGGTTCAGGAAGAATTCCACCGTCAGAACCAATCTGAGTGAACTTCAGGTCGTCATCGAAGTGAAGACGCCATTCACGACGGTTGGAGCCGTCAAGAAATCTGAGTCGTACTCGTTGGGTGGTAACGTCAAAGTAAGGGTTCACGGTACCATTAATCATGGCCGTTGGACCCTGAACACCATCTGGGTCATAGTCTTCTTTGTAGTTTAGTTGGTTACCCTTGTGGAAATGACGGTCTTGTAAGACAACGGGAATGTCATCAACCCCGTAATTTCTTGGGAAGGGTAATTTAGACTCAATATCATCTTGAACCACTACTGGAGTTGCAAGGCCCTTGTAGACTTGTTCAGAAGTTTCTGGACATGGATGAGCGTGCAACCACAGTGTGGCAGCAGGTTGATCCACCGTAAATTCAATTTCACTGCTTTCACCAGGGTAAACTGGTGCGTGACAACCACCGTCAACGTATGGTCCGGAAACATTTAGTCCGTGCCAATGGAAGGTGGTTAATACTGGTAAGTCATTTTTCAAGGTTACGTGCATGTGTTTACCCTCTTTTAAAATGATGGTCTTACCTAAAATACTAGCGTTGTAACCCCAAGTCTTAGTCTTTTCACCGGGTAGGATCTGGGTCTCGCCTGGTTGAGCGTCCACCGTGTACCACATGTCGGTATCGGTTTCTTTATCGGGCTTCAAGACTTCAGGGATGTTTAATTTGTGTTCTGGGACATCGGGCACCTCGAGTGGAATGTATCCACCGTCATGGGTGTTAAAAGCTGGTTCGTCATAGAAATAATCGTTGTATACTTTTCGTTCGGACATTGTTTTGTTCCTCCCTAATTGTTTAACTATCTACTACATCATCATAATACAGCTTTTTAGACTATAATGCTTGTTTGTTAGCTAAAAACATAGAAAAAGATCGACTATTAAAGTCGATCTTTTTAAAACGTTGATTTTATTGTTCTTTGTACCATGGGTAATGGAAGTTACCTGGACGGTCAGTACGTTCGTAAGTGTGAGCACCGAAGTAATCACGTTGTGCTTGAAGCAAGTTAGCTGGAAGTACTTGAGCTCTGTATGAGTCGAAGTATGAAACAGCAGCTGACAATGATGGAACCGGAATTCCAGCTTCAGTAGCAAAAGCAACGATTTCTCTAGCTGCACCTTGGTACTTGTTGGCGATGTCTGAGAAGTAAGGGTCCATTAACAAGTTAGTTAACTTAGGATCTTTATCAAAGGCATCAGTGATGTTTTGAAGGAATTGGGCACGGATAATGCATCCAGCACGCCAAATCTTAGCTAATTCATCGTACTTCAAGTCCCAACCGTAGTGTTCTGAGGCCATTCGCATTTGTTCGAAACCTTGAGCATAACTCATGATTTTACCGAAGTATAATGCTTGACGAGCCTTTTCAACGATTTCGTCGCTGTCAAATTTAGGTTCTTTGGCAGGACCATGAAGGACCTTTGAAGCAGCCATTCGTTCGTCTTTCATCATTGAGATGAAACGAGCGTAAACAGCTTCAGTGATAACTGATTGAGGAGCACCAATGTCTAAGGCATCGATTGAACTCCACTTACCAGTACCCTTGTTGGCACCACGGTCTAAGATTGCGTCAACGATTGGCTTGTTCTTGTCGTCACCTAAGTCATCTTTTCTAGTCAAGATGTCAGCAGTGATTTCGATCAAGTATGAGTTTAATTCACCTTTGTCCCAGTCTTTGAAGATCTTTGCTAGGTCGTCAACTGAGTAACCAGCAGCGTTTCTTAAAAGATTGAAAGTTTCGTCAATTAACTCTTCGTCACCGTATTCGATACCGTTATGAACCATCTTTACGTAGTGACCAGCACCATTAGGGCCGATGTAAGTAACACATGGTTCGCCGTCTTCGGCTTTAGCAGCAATCTTTTCAAGGATTGGAGCAACACGGTCGTAGGCTTCTTTTTGACCACCGGGCATTAGTGAAGGACCTTTAAGGGCACCAAGTTCACCACCAGAAACACCCATTCCGATAAAGTTAATACCTGACTTAGCAAGTTTTTCACTTCGAGCCATCGTATCGTGGAAGTTAGTGTTACCACCATCAATAAGGGTGTCACCCTTGTCAAGCAATGGTAGTAATTCGTCAATAACAGCATCAGTTGGCTTACCAGCTTTAACCATTAATAAGATCGTACGAGGTTTTTGAATTGATTCAACAAAATCCTTGACGTTGTAACTAGGAATCAAGTGCTTGTCGCCATGATCCTTCATTACTTGTTCAGTCTTACTTGCACTACGGTTATAGATTGCAACTGTGTAACCGCGACTTTCAATGTTGAGGGCAAGGTTCTTACCCATAACAGCCATACCAACAACACCGATGTTTGCTTTTTTATCAGCCATAATATACCTTCCTTTTCGAATATATATGTTAATTCATTACACTAGTAGTTTACCATTTCACATTAGAATTGTGAAATAGAAACTTCAAATTTTGTAAGCACTTTCTTTACTTTTCAGCAGGGAAGTACCAACTGTGACCATCGCGAGCTAATAACTCGTCTGCTGCCTTTGGTCCCATTGAGCCTGGTTCGTAGTTAGGAAAATCAGGTTTGGTTTCGTCCCAGTACTTCTGAATGGGGTCAACGTACTTCCAAGCGGCGGCGACTTCTGGCCAGCTTGCGAAGTTGGTGTGATCACCATTTAAGATGTCATGGAAAAGACGCTCGTATGGTTGAGGAACTTCTGAAGCTCGAGCATCATTTTGTAGATAGCTGAGGTCAATGGTTTCGGTGTGGAAACCTTGTTTGGAGTCCTTGACGTTGACTCTCAATGTAATTCCACCACGAGGGTCAATTAAAATTGAGAGGACGTTGGTTTTAAGAGTATCTGGCAAACCGGCTTTACTGAAGATGTTGTTAATGTCTTTTTTGAAGACAATGTCAACTCTAGTGGCCTTGGCTTTTAACTTCTTACCAGTTCGAACGTAGAAAGGAGTGCCCTCCCATCTCGGAAGATTGTAAGTTACTTTTCCAGCAACAAATGTATCATTATTAGAATCGTGTGGAACGTCTGGTTCGTCACGGTAGGCAGCTGAACCACTACCAGCTCCGTACTGACCACGAACGAAGTTTTCTTTGACACCCTCGGTATCGTAGAAGTTCATGCTTTCAAGGGTTTTGACTTTCGTAGCACGAACGTCAGTGTCAACAAATGATTCTGGTTTGTCCATTGCAAGGAGGGTCATGATTTGCATGGTATGGTTTTGAATCATATCACGTAAAGCACCAGCTGTGTCATAATATCCGGCACGGTCTTCAACCCCAAGTTTTTCGGATAGGGTGATCTGGACGTTATCGATGTAGTTATGATTCCAAACAGCATCGATGATGGGGTTACCGAATCGAATAACTGGGATACTTTGAACCATTTCTTTGCCTAAATAATGATCGATGCGGAAGATTTGGTCTTCCTTAAATGCAGCGGTTAATTCATCATTTAGTTTTTCAGCAGATTCGTAGTCTCGACCGAATGGTTTTTCAATTACCAAGCGGTTAAAGCCACCATTGTCTGAAAGAACGTGTTGTTCCTTCAGATTTTTAGCAACGGTTCCAAAGAACCTTGGGGCCATTGAAACATAAAAGATCCGATTACCATTAAGTTCGTATTTCTTGTCAAGTTCGTCGGCTAATTTACTTAAGGCCTGATAATGTTCCACGTTGGTAACATCATGAGATCTGAAGTAAAAATGACTAGCAAACTCTTCAGCTTGTTCTTGATTATCTGCTTCTGATGAGATGGAATCCAAAACCATTTTTTGAAATTCCTCATCGGTGTGGGGTCGTCTAGCTAATCCCAGCAGTGCAAAATGATTGTCAATACTGCCCTTTTTGTAAAGTTCAAATAAGGCTGGATACAACTTTCGCAAAGCAAGGTCACCAGTGCCACCGAAAAGCATGAATAATGCACGGTTAGCAGTTGCCATTAATACTCACTCCTTTTAATAATTATAGTTATTCGTATACAAGACCAATTATATAACACTACTGCTACCAAAAAAAGTGGTTTATTCCTTATTGTTCCACATATGAAAGCGCTATCTAAAGTATTCCTAACTTGACGCATTTCTTCATTATAAGAAGGTCAAAATAATTTTTTGATTACTAAATTGGTACAGGTCATAAAAAGTTTAACCGTCAAAAATATACTGGTAATTTAAACAGCATAAAAAAGTTTTCTACCATAATAATAGAAAATTAGTAGAAACTGAGCGGTTAAAATTGAAATGATAGTGAGAAAGTTAAAGCTGAGGATGAGGACGATATGAATCTAATGATCTTTACACTACTATAGTAGAAACTGGTCAAAAACGGAAAATCTAGCTTGAATTAACCTGAAAACATGGTTGTCAAACTTTTTTTGGAGTAATTTTGCAGAAATTGAAGGGGATATATGGCAAAAAAACGAGCGAAAATTACAAAATGACACAGAAAACACTCAATAATCCGGTGATTTTTAGGGTTATGTTGCAAAAGATGTTACTTATGTTACAAAATAACAGAAATCGGCGATTTTTTTAAACACTGTGTTATTTGTGTGTAATGTTTACCGTTTAGTATATACATTGTTGATTGATACAGGAGATCAACGAATTTAAAAAACAGAAAACCGGAAAACGAAAATTAGTTAAGAAATTTAGATATAGGAGTGATTATTATTATGAAGTCAAAAAGTATCAAGGCCGTAGTTTTATCAAGTGCCGCAGCATTAGGTTTATTAGCAGTAGGTGCTAACACCACCCACGCTTCAACAAACGTTACAGTTAAAGCAGGTGACACTGTTTCAGAAATTGCTCAACAATACAAAGTTTCTGCTAACCAAATCGCCAAAGCTAACCATTTACAAAATGTTGATCAAATCTCAGTTGGACAAAGATTAGTAATCCCAACTGGCGTTACTGTTCCAAACGCAGTATCACAACCAGCACAAACTACTAGTTACCAAGCACCAAAGACTACTCCAGCTGTTAAAGCCCCAGCTGCTAAGGTTGCACAACCTGTACAACAACCAGTTGCTGCTCAACCAGCTCAAGCACCAAAGGCTAATGTACAAGCCCCAGCTGCTCAACCAGCTCAAGCTCCTGTACAACAAGCACAACCAGCACAACAACAAGCTAATGCTCAATCAACCCAAGCACCAAAGGCTAATGTACAAGCACCAGTTCAAAAGAGCACTCCAGCTCCAGCAGCACCACAAACTAACCAAAGAACTTACGCTGTACAAACTAATGTTAAACCAGCTAACGTTAGCTACTCAAACAACGGTGGTGACGATGCAGCCAAAGCTTGGATCACTTCACGTGAATCAGGTGGCTCATACACTGCTTCAAATGGTAACTACTACGGTAAGTACCAATTATCTAAGTCATACTTAAACGGTGACTACTCAGCTGCTAACCAAGATCGTGTTGCTAACCAATACGTAACTTCACGTTACGGTTCATGGTCAGGTGCTCAAGCATTCTGGCAATCACACGGTTGGTACTAAGATAGATTTATACTAACTAATTATTAAGAATTAATTGAAGTCACGGTGATCGAATTGGTCACCGTGATTTTTTTAGCTTGAAAAATAATCGATATATAAGTTATACTAATAGTAGACTTTTGCATGAAGCCAGTATTCTGTTAGAATATTGTGAAAAGAAGTGGGTGTTGTGAAATTTTTCCTATTTTTATTGCACAAGGATTTTATTCTATGGTATAATGTCTTTGTGAAAGATGTTATTAGATTGCGTGTCTGTGGTGCTTTATCACCATCACAAACATACAATTTACTAGCAATAAAATAATATATTTTTTGGAGGTAGTTTTTTATGGAAGCAAATATTGGTAAGAAATTAGTTTTGGGTGTGGCATCATTAGCAGCCGTTTTAGGTTTGTCAGTGGCCATGGAGAACATTAATGTAAATGCTGCTCCTGTTGCTCTTCCAGCAGACACTAGTGCAACTCCTAATGACACTACTGGTTCTGTACAAGGGCAATCAAAGGCTCACGTTCAAGTAAGAACCGGATACTTAACTTTGCAAGAAGTTCCTGATTTAAACTTCGGTGAAGCAGCTAACAACAATAATCCACAATTCGGGATTCCATTGCATGATAACCAAACCGGTAATGGTAAGCCACAATTAGTGGTTGTTGATGGACGTACCGTTAAAGATCAACCAAATGGTGCTGGTTGGAGTGTTTCAGCCGCTTTAGGTCAATTTAATGATCAACCTGGCAATGGTTGGGGTGTTCAATTAAATCAAACTGCTCATACGAATACTGTCGGAAGTGACGTTGAAGTTAATACTCCATTACTTAACGCTGGATCTAACAATGCTTCCCAAGTTCTTTCAGCTAACGCTGGTCAAGGTTTAGGAACGACTTCAGTTAACTACTCAAAGAGTACTGACGCTAGTTTGAACATGCCAGCTAACGTTACCCCAGCTGATTACAACGCACCAATTATTTGGACTCTTAACGCACAAGGCCCACAAAACCCAACTGCCTAATAGTTCTTTTTAAAGATGTATTATATAACCGAGAAGACAGGCCAAGTGCGGTTTGTCTTCTTTTTAATAAACAAGAAAATTAATTAAGTAATTAGGACGTGATTGTAATTTTATCAAGATTAAAAAAAGCCTGGTTACCGTTTTTACTTGCCGTTGCAACCATTCTTTTGATGATTCCAGTCCTTGGAACCTTAAAAACGAATGCAGCCCAAGGTCCATCAATTGCGGTTAAACCAAATTACACTAAGAATCAAATTAAGCAAGATGGAGTGATTTTTGTTCAAACCAAGCCGGGTCAAACCCAACAAATTAGTTTGAGCATCGTTAATTTATCCAAGTCACCCCAGTCCTTTAGTATTGAACCGACGACTGCTTTTACTTCCGGTGGTGGTGCCATTGCGCTCAATCCCACCAATAAGTTTCCGACTGATAAGACTTTGAAGTATAAATTCAAAGATTTAGTCCAAGGCGACAAGAAGCAGACGATTAACTTAGCTCCTAACAAGGGAACCAACGTTAACTTTAACGTCAAAGCTCCGGACAAGACCTATCAGGGTGTCATCATGGGTGGACTGTACGTTAGCCCACAATTGCCACCTTCTGCAGCTAAGTTAAGGGGAGTTAGTGTTAATAATAAGTTTGCTTTAGCAATGCCCGTCTATCTTCGTGACAACACTAATCAAGCCATTAAGCCGAAGCTCACGGCCCAAACCATTAAACCGGGAAAGGTAGCTAGTGAACCGGTGATTTATACCAAGTTGGCAAACGAGAAGCCCACGACGATTAGTCAAATGCATTTAAAAGACAAGATTTACCGAAAGAGTAATCCGAAGAAGGTCTTGAGTAAGGCAAATCAGGGTAGCTTGAGTATGGCACCAAATTCCAACTTTAATTTTATGAATAATTTTGGCAAAAATGCGTTGTTACCCGGTAATTATCATTTGAGTTTGCAGGCTTCGGACATTAACGGAAATAAGTGGGACATTGAAAAAGATTTCCATATTTCAATTGCTCAAGCAGCAATCAATAATGCTAATAAAAACTGGTGGTGGATCATCCTATTGATTATCTTGTTAATCTTAATCTTGATCTTAAGCTACGTTCTGTACCGTCAACACCAAAAACAAAAGAAGTTGATTGCCTCACAGCAAGCAGAACTTGATAAAAGAAACGATCAATCTAAATAACTAGGTTGGGAGATGTACAAATGCGAATACAATTTTCTAAGTTTTTAAGGATGGTATTGTTAACTGGATTAACGATTTTAGTGGCCATTGGATTAGGGTTGAACGTTGCTTCGTTTGCAAAGAGCGAATCTAATTCAAACACCACAATTCGTGTTGGTAGAAATGTAACCCCGGCACCCAATGGACAGGGTGGTCAGCCCGAAGACATGGCTAGTAAAACTCCGGGTCCCTCTGAATCAGAAGGCACTAAAATTCCACCAACCATTGCTGTTAGTGGAGAGCAACACGGTACGTTACCTCAAACAGGACAAATGCTCCAATGGGGAACAATGGTAGCCGGAGTAATTTTTCTCTTTATTGCTTTTCTGATTATATTAAACCGTCATTTCATTAAAAAATTAGAATTGAAGAATTCGAAATAAAATTCAAATGCGAAAACTAATTAAAATTATAATTTTAGTTGGAGTTTTGTTGATTGAACTATTTGTGCCAATAACTTCTAAGGCCAATTCGGATGACTATACGTCATTTTCTGTCACGCCAGTTTTGGGTGGACTTCCGCTTCAAAAGGGTAAGGAGTATTTTGCGATTCAAGCTAAACCGAATCGGGAATACCAGCTCCCGCTTCTTTTGAAAAATCACGACGACCGTCCCCTTAAAATTAGGTTAACGCTGAATAATGCAACGACCACGTCGAGTGGCAGTATTTCATACGCTAATCCAAGCGTGCTTAAAAATGATCAGAATTCGGTTTCTAAACAAGTTGTTGGAAAGCTTAAAAGAGACGTGAATTTAGCCCCAGGTTCAAGTAAGGTAGTCAATTACCGAATCAGGACGAATTCACGAGTTATGGGAACAGAACTTGCTGGTATCACTGCTACGGGAGTGGATCCTTCCGTTTCAAACGAGAAGGTTAACAGTTTAGCCAGTTATGTTATTGGAGTTTCGTTAAATGGACAGGATGGATTGAAATTAGATCGTTTAAAAATTTCAAACATTGAGAGTGGAAATTATGATGGATTAAATGCGTTTAAAGTTACGATTAAGAATAATTACCCACAGCTGATTCAACATGCGAGGGTGCGAGTCAAAGTTTTTCATAACGAAAAATTGGATACGGTAAAGGAATATTCAGATGTCAGTATTGCTCCGAATACTCCTTTGGTGTGGACAATTCCCAATCAAAAATTGCAGCCTGGTAGGTATCGGATGGATGTTATGATCCATTCTGACAAGCAAATGGTTCGATTGCACAAGACGTTTACCCCACTAAAGTTATCAAACCAAGTAGGGTCATACGTACCGGTTCTAATTGTGGTATTTTTGACCATCGAGATTTGGATTATTTTTTGGATTTGTCGGATGTTCTATCACAAAAAGAAAAATAAAAAGAATTGAGAAAAAATGAGAATAAAAAGAGAAGTACTTTATAAGCTATTAATAGGAGTGGTTTGTACTGCTGTATTTATGATTTGTGGCGCGATGATGAGTGTTAATGCGGATCCAGATAATCCGTATAACATTCCTGCACCGCCAGAATCAGGTCCATCAATGGACGAATTTATGTTTGCTGGGGTTCAACCGAATGAGAGCATTCAAAAAAGATATCCCAACGTCCAGGTGGTAACTGATAATACTGGTGATGATCATTCTGCCCAAACCATGTGGTGGAAGAACCAAGTTGATTTACAAAAACCGTTTACAATTAAGTTTTATGTTTACATGAAGAATCCCAAAAAAGTCAAGACTTTAGCTGATGGACTAACGTTTACCCTGCAAAATGACAATCCTAATGCCATCGGATCATCGGGTGAATCACTAGGGTCATACGGAAACGTGCGAACATCATCAGTCAAGATCAATAAGGGTGAAGACCCCGAAGAGGCTTATCTGGATACGCAGTATATTCACAATGCCTTGTCGTTTGAGTTTGATCCGTACTACAACGGTGATTATAGTGACCATAAGTTACCCCGAGGAATTCCGCATACGGCCTTCATTTATCCCGATGAGTTTAACGGGCCGTTTAATTGGCACAACCAAGACCACATTGGGATTCACCATCGAGACTATAGCCAGACGCCTTCACTGACGGCTAATCAGGGAGCATGGATTCCGGTCACCTACAAGTGGATGCCTAATAACTGGCAGCCAGACAGTAATTCTAGGTCGAATCATGCCACCGCAACGGTTACTTATAATGACCCTAAATCCGGTCATCCAATTAGTGGCGTAACGGAGCACACGACGACCGAGAACGTTCCTCTAAGTCAGTTTAACGGTAACTACGCCTGGTGGGGATTTACTGGTGCCACTGGTGCGTTAAACATGGTTAGTGCGATTGCTAACACCGAAATCCCACAGATTCCTGGTGTTAAGAAATTAGTGTGTGATTTAAGTGCACTTCAACGTGAGGGGAAGTATAAAGATATTAATCCTTACGATAGTGATACCGGTGCCGCTAATGACATGATTAAGGAAATCGATCCGAGTGAATTTAAGGATCTTGTCACCAACGCTAAGGTTGGAGACGTGATGCTTTATAAGGTCGACACCTACAACTATAAGGATAATGGTTTAGGAAATACCTGGGATAACGTTAAGGTCACGGATGATATGACCAATCTAGGGATGCGTGGCCTGGACGATAACGATCAAATCGTGGCTGAGTATCCTAACGGAATTGAACCCATCGACGATGACGGGAAACCTGATTCAGTTGGATTTCGAACGATTATTACCGACCCAGATCCTAGTACCAAACAGAATACGGTAACCGCTAAGGGAAGTAACTTTACGGCACCGGATGACGGAGTTGTTAAGTCGAGTCAAGCAACCGTTGAAATGTCGAGTAACCCATACGACAACGTTAAGCCGCGGGTTATTCTGCAGAACCAGATGTCAAACGATGGCGGCAAGACTTGGACTAATAATCTGACCGACGTCAAAGACGGAAGTGAAGTTCAGTACAAGATTGCCCTTCATAACATGATTGAAGGTACGCAGTTTAAGGACGGTTCGTATTCGTTTGTGGTTCCAAGTATTAAAGACATCAAGAATATTGATGTTAACGGAGAACCAATTAGTAGTAGTGATTACACGGTCAGTGACACCACCGATTATAAGGTTAGTGGGAAGGATTCCAATCCTAACTTTAAGAACGCGAAGAAGATTACGATTAAGAACCTTCCAGACATGAATGGTAGAGAGGTAACTAATATTACCGCTGATATTCAACTTGGTGACAATAATCCTGATAATATGAGTTCAATTCCTGAATTGACGGGAACCGATCGCAACCAGGATTCACTTAAGTTTCAAGGACGAAAAGAAACGTATAATTTCTATAATGGATCAGTTGTTTTGAATCAACCGCAAGATTTAGATTACGGATTTCAAAATGACTACTTCTTTAAGGATCAATACATGCAACCGAGAAACCTCGGTAAGAAAAAGACTCCGATTGACATCAACAAGGGTTATGAGGTTGCTAGTTTAACCGATGATCGTCGTGTTAAGAGTCCGTACAGTGTCTGGCTCTCTCAGGAGAATACTCCTGAAAATCCACATGAGATTGGAAGACCCGGTTCACCATTTTCACTGGCTTACTTTGCCTTAAGCAGCAAGCAACCCACCATTTTGAACCCAGGATCTGGCAACGTCCAGGTTTACAACTATCCTGGGAAAAAGGAAGATGGTAAGATTACGACTCCAATTAAATGGAATGCTAATCAAGGACTTGATTTAAGGATGAACCAGAGTGGAAGTGCCGTCGGTAGTACCGGAGGATATGATGCTACGCTTAATTGGAGCATCAAGTATGGTTCAAAAGATAGTGGAACACCATAAAGACGGTCAATCAGTGATTGTAATTATGAGATGTTTTGCCAAACGAAAGGCTATCAAATAATTGATAGCCTTTTTTGTTTCATGTAAATTAAACATAACGTTGGTAATTGTGAAACGCTTTTCTGATGGGCTTAAAATCTCCATAATGGCGTGCTATAATTAGCGTAAATCTATCAAAGTGAGGAAACGTTATGGGTGAAATCAAGAAAAAAATGAAAGATCGACTTGATGCCTTCAGTGACGCCATTATTGCCATCATTATTACCGTAATGGTGTTGGAATTGCCGATTGAGAAAATGGGTGGAAACGTTGAGTATCTGGTTCTATTTCGTGCCATTGGAATCTATGCCGTTAGTTTCTGTTTTGTTGGGAACTTGTGGTACCAGCATGCTCAAGTATTCAACGATACCGAAAAAGTCGCCAACAAGACGGTTGTCATGGACCTGGTGTTCCTCTTTTTCATGTCGTTAATTCCGACTTTTACAAAGCTTATGACCGACGATACATCGCAAATCACGGTGATGCTTTATGGCGCCCTTTCACTGATTTTGTTGGTGGTCTTTCGCATCATTGTGTCGCAAATTGCGGAAGTCAAGTACCGAAAGCACTCCAAGCAACATGAAGTTTTCAACTATATTTTTGCCCGTAACTTTAACTATTCAATCGCGGCGTACGTCATTTTGATTATTCTGGCGTTTTTCTTTCCGAGAATTGCGCTGACATTATTTATCATCATCCCAATTTGGTCGTTTATTGAAAACAGCCACGAGCATGGGACCTTGAACTTGGCTACTCAGGGAATGGAAAAGGGCCAGGTTAATTTAACCGAATCGGTGAAGAATTTGACGGCTGATCAGAAGAAATCCTTAAAGACCAAGTTAGCTTCGACGATTAAGGAGTCAAAGGGCGCTGATGATGAGGAACAAAAGCGGCAAATTTGGACTGATTTTGCTAAGTGGGCCGCTGATCAGAGATAAAACTTAAAGCAGCGCTATAAAGTATTTTTAGGGACTGACATTGTTGAACAGGCGATGTCAGTCCCTTTTTCTTCAACATTTTCCTTTCAAAGTTAAATATATGTTAAAATTTATCTAAAGGTAGGTGTTAAATATGAAGAAAAACGCATTTACTAGTCGTATCAGTTTACTGTGGACGGCCATGGCCATGATTTTATTTGGAACCAGCGTGGTTGAGGGGATCCAGGAAATCATCTACGGTTTTCCCATTGGTTTCATTGACTGGATTTTGATTATTTTAAGTGCCCTCTGTATCATCATTTGGGCGGTCACTTTATTTATTAAGAATCCAGCGATGGAGATTGCGGGTGAAATTACCTCCAAGCAACGTGTTTGGGGTGGGGTTGTGACCCTGCTGGTGTTTCTTTTGGTAATAATCGGAATTTCTCATCTTTCCGTCATGTGGACTGATTTAATCCTGATTCTAGGATTTATTGGCTTTTTACTTAACGAAGTTTGGACGTTTAAAGATTAAAAATTTCGACAACTAAATCTGAAAAAAATCCATCCCAAAATTAATTGGGATGGATTTTTGTTTACCTGTAATTATTTAAATACGAAGATGGAGATAATGAGGAAGAAGAGGTAGGCCGCCGCCGGAATGGCCGTCTTCCTCATTACCGTGCCCTCTTGCCCCTTCAATCCAACTACGCCACTCACGGAAACAATGTTGTAAACACAAATCATGTTTCCAACGGCGGCGCCGATGACCTGACCGGCAAGGATAAGAAATTTGTCTAAGCCAGCGTCCACGGCGACATCAGCCTGAATTGACGAGAAAGTCAGGGTAGATACGGTGGTGCTCCCGGTGACAAATGATCCAACCGCACCTAAGATTGGTGCGATTGCTAACCAGACGCCATGCAGGTGCGTAGCCATAAACGATGCCAAGTAACCGGGCATGCTGTCTAGCTTAGCGCCGTTAAAATTGGTGTTAGTAAAGACTTGGACCATGATTAAAGTCACAATTAGGGTCAAAAGTGTGGTCTTCATTGACTTCACCACGTCCCACGCTTCGTGTGAAAACGAGCGAAATGATTCTTCACGAAGCAGGACCGTTAGTATGGCAACGATCAAGAGGACGGTTCCCGGTGAAGATAAAAGGAGCCAGCTCGAGTCAATTGCCTTAAAGCCAAGAATGTTGGTTAATGATAGGTTGACGTGACTGTTTAACCAGTTGTGGACCGGTTTGACGAGTTTGGGAATTACCAGTAAAACGACCACAAGGACGTAGGGTAACCATGCCCTTACTAGTGAAATATCGGTTCGGGGCTCTTTGATGGTTACTTTTTCGGACTGCTTCCATGGATTTTTCTTAACATCCTTTGGGAGTAAGATGTTGAACTTAATACTTAGGATGGCAAAGATTAGTGCAATGATGGGGCTGATAACGGATGTTAGTTCGTACCCCAGTAATAATTGACTGATAATGGTTGAAACGGAATAGATTAAGCCAATGGCAATGCACCATGGGGTGACCTGTAAAACTGATTTGAAGCGGTTTTTGGTGTATTGGTTGGGAAGCAAAAAGACTAGCATCACGATTAGGATTAGTGGAACAAGGGTCCCACTGATTAACTCGAGGTTAGCAATCTTTAACCCGACTTTTCCCATCTCAGCCGTATTAACGGTGTTACTTAGACCAACTGTTAAAGGAGTCCCAACGGCTCCAAACGAGGCGGCCGTTGAGTCGGCCACAAGGGCTAAAACGATTGAAGAGAGCGGTTTAAATCCCAAAGCAATTAGCAGTGGCGCGGTGACCATGGCTGGTGCACCGAAGCCTGAGACCCCCTCGATTAGGGAACCAAATAAAAAGACAATTAGGATGGCTTGCAGGCGCATGTCGGTGGTTAAATTGGTGAAGCCAGCGTTAATCCGGTCAACTGATCCGGTATATTCCAGTGCTCTTAGTAATAACAGTGCCCCAAGAAGGATCCAAGCAATTGTCAGGCTTTTGTGGACTCCTTGAATGGCCGAAGCTGCCAGAGCCTTCACTGGCATTTTCCAAACTAATAAACTAGCTAAAATAACAAGTATTGCCGTTACACTCATTCCCTTTAAAGCTGGCATGTTTAAAAAGCCCAGCAGAATTATTGGGACTAGTATCGGAAACATTGAAACTAATAATTCCATATAATGTTTTCTCCTCTTAGTGCTTTGCGGTAAACGATGTCTTATAACTATTATACATGAGTTAGAAGCTTCAAGCGAAGCGGGTTATTTTCAAGGAGTTTTAGAAATAAAAAAGGCTAATCATTAAAGATTAGCCCTTTTTATGGTACGAATTAATTATTTGATTATCGTTTTACAACAACTTTTCCCATCATTTGATGGGACTCTACCATACTGGTTGCTTCACGAAGATTTTTGGCAGAAATGGGACTCATTGTTTTAGTTAGTGTACTTTTAATTTTGCCCTCATCAAGTAGTTTTCCTATTTTATCCAAGATTTGGTGTTGTGTAATCATGTTGGGTGTTTGGTACCACGATTTTTCGTACATCCATTCCCAGCCAAATCTTACCATCCGTGACTTTAATGAACTAAAGTTCAAATTTCGACCGGATCCAGTGGTGGATGCAATGTTTCCGTTTGGACCAATTAATTTTGTGATGGTTGACCAGTAAGCGTCGAGATTTACTAATTCTAAAATATAATCAACGTGCTTAAACCCTAAATCATGAACCTGATCAACAATATTGTCGTGATAGTCAACAACATGATCAGTTCCATGATGTAATTCCCATTGCTTAGTCGTTTCGTTTCCTGCAGTTGCAATGATGTTCAAATTTGCCAGATGGGCTAATTGTGTTGCTACCGAACCAACTCCCCCAGCTCCGTTAATGATTAAAATAGATTTTGACGCGTTACCTTCGGTATCATTAATATCGATATCCATCTGTTCAAACATTGCTTCCCATGCCGTTATGCTGGTTAGTGGCATCGCAGCAATTTCTTCAATACTTAATTTTTGAGGTGCATGCCCTACGATTCTTTCGTCGACTAATTGATACTCACTGTCGCTTCCAGGACGCTTATACGATCCAGCATAGAAAACTTTATCACCGGCTTTAAAAATGCTCGTCTCCGCTCCAGTCGTAATGACAGTTCCGTATGCATCCCATCCCATTATCTTGGGATGAGCAAGTTGCTTTCGTTGAGCACGTCTAGTATACACATCAACAGGATTTACCGACACAGCCTCTACCTTAACCAATAAATCATGTGGTTTAGGGGTGGGAACCTCTGTACTAAATTCAAATAGACTTTCTGGATCTTTAATTGATAAATATTTAGTAAAGCCAATTGCCTTCATGTTCTTTTTCATTATCTATATAATCTCCTTATTTAAGTTACTGTTAATTTTAAGGAGAAAATGATGCTTTACAATAATGTAATTTTTGTTACTAGGTTACAAGATTTTCACTAAATAATTTAGATTACTGTGGCTGAAAGCTTTATCTTTGGTCGTCGTTGATTGAATTATACAGTTTTCCCCATTTTTCCATCTCATCAATGACCGGTTTTAGTGATTCACCAAATTTAGTGATTTTGTATTCTGTTTTTGGTGGAACGACAGGGTAGACCTTCTTTTCAATGATATTATCGTTTTCTAGTTCTTTTAATTGTAGTGCCAACATACGTTTTGAGCAGCCATTGATCTGTTTATTTAAATAATTAAATCTAACTACTTTGCTTTTAAATAAGTGATATAAAATAACACTTTTCCACTTGCCAGAGATTATTTGTAATGTACTTTCGACTGGGCAGCCTTCCTGACAATTATATAAATGTCTATTGCTCATGACTTTTACTTCTCTCTTTATTTTGATCAAAATATCATTGAAGTTGTCTACACACAGTATACGCTATATCTTTAGATAACTTTGTGTCCTTATTGGATGTAATAAATTTAAATTAAAGTATTATTTATTAATAAAAAATGAGACGCCCCTCACCAAAGGGCACGTCTCATTTTTGCTTATTTACTTAGATATTTCTTTTCGTAGTGGTGGTACAAAAGATAACCCACAATACCAAACAGTACTGGCCCAACGACCATCCAGATACTGCTTACGTAGTTGCCGCTCAAAGCGGGGGCAATAATCGTAAAGATGATCGCAAACCCGACCGTCAACATTACGACACAGACTGCTAATTTAGCGACCAGTGAATTTTTGTAGAAGACAAAGGGCTTCTTGATTTTCTGGTTGGCTTTAAAACCAATGAACGAGAAGGCAATGAACAGGTACGGAATTACCATGGCCACGTTGGTCATCTGAACTAGAATGTTGAAGAAAGCTTTGGCACTTTGTCCTCCAAACGAGATTACGAGGATGAACAAGATGACTAAGAGTCCCTGAATCATCATGGCGTTACCTGGTACGTTGTGTCGGTTGATTTTGGTAAAGAACTTCGGCCAGATTTCTTTGGGAGTACCCTCCACGATCGTCTTGATTGGCGAAATAACGAGCGTAATAAAGGCCCCACTTAACGCAAGAAAAATGGAAACCCCAACGTAACGGCTGACCCACATTCCGATTTGAACGGAGACACCATGAGGAAAGTTCAGGGCGGTCCCCAGTTGATAACCAAAGTTATTCATGATGACAAAGGGGATGTTGACTAGGTTAATGTTGTGTTTTGAACCCAAGACCTGGTTCCAGTTCGTAAAAGCTCCGACCATGAAAATGCCAATCGAATAGACAACGGAAATGGTGATGGCCGAGATGGTGATTCCCTTAGGGAAAGTCTTTTCGGGAGTCTTGGTTTGATCGACGAGGCCTCCAATGGTTTCTAGTCCACCGTAGGCAAAGATGGCGTATACGATAAATCCGAGGACGTTAATCAATGAATCGTATTGCGGATTAGGTGACACTAAGACGGCTTTCCAGGAGAGCGGCTGAAAGGTGTGTCCGTTAATTAAAAGAATGATGGCACCCCCAACAATTAGGATTACGTTGGTTAACATGGCCGCAAACCCACCGATTGAAGTGACCTTCTGAATTTGACTGATTCCACGGGTAGCGATGAACGTAATTACGATCATCAAGAGGACGGCTAAAAGGCCGATGGTTTCAACGCTTGAAAGTCCAAAGAGGTGAGCATCTGACGTTTTATCAACGCCGAAGATTGCATTTGAAAGTGGGACCCAGATGGCGGAACTGGTGTTGACCATCCAGATGATGGCGGAAGCATACCACATGGAGATTCCCGTGAAGGCGAATTTAGGATTAACCGATTCGCTCATCCAAGTGTAGATGCCACCGTGCTTTTCTGAAAAAGCCGCACCAAACTCCGCAATCATGAACGCGAACGGGATGAAGAAGCAGAGCGCTGCCAAGATGTACCAGATGATTGAGGCATACCCCATTAGGTAGAACGCTCTGGAAATGTTCGCTGATCCGAAGACGGATGTAAAGATCATTAAGACTAACGCAAATAATGATAACTTTTTATTGTCCATCAAATGTAACCTCCAATTTCTTAAATAATTCTTAAAGTATAACAGGAAAACCCCGATTTGTGACACAAAAAAAGAATTCATTGCTGAATTCTTTATTTTTTAAATTGAATTTTAACGTATTCGCGATACTTGGGCAGGGTCTTGATTAACTCTTCATGAGTTCCATGCCCACTGATTTCACCGTGATCAACAAAGTAAATGTCGTCTGAATCAACGATGGTACTCAATCGGTGAGCAATGATGAGAGTGGTACGACCCTTCATAAGTTGATGAAGTGCCTTTTGAACCATGGCCTCTGATTGTGAATCAAGACTGGCGGTAGCTTCGTCAAGCATCAAAATCTTTGGATCCCGCAAAAAGGCCCGGGCGATCGCTAGTCGTTGTCTTTGACCACCACTGACCTTGATTCCTCGTTCGCCAACTTGAGTGGAAAGTCCTTCAGGCATCTCCCTTACAAAACCCTCCGCGTACGCCAGGCTTAGGACGTGCCAGAGTTGTTCATCAGTGAACTGTTCGTCTAGTCCATAGGTCAAGTTATGGCGAATCGTCCCCGCCATGATGGCTGAATCCTGACTAACCAGTCCGATTTGATGCCGCCAGTTAGAAAGGTTAATGTCTTCGATGTTTTCTTTCCCAATCGTAAGGGTGCCAGACGTTGGCTGGTAGTAACGTTCAATCAAACTGAAGATGGTTGATTTTCCACTTCCAGAAGGTCCGACGAAGGCCGTGGTTTGATTGGGCTTGGCCGCAACGTTGACGTTTCTTAGGACCGGTTCGTCGGGGTCGTAGGCGAAACTAACGTCATTGAGGCGCAATGTTTTACCACCAATATCATCTGAGAAGCCTGACGCAAAGTCTTCTTCGGGCTCAATGAGGAGTTCTCGGACGTGTTCGGTAGAACCATTGGCTTTAGAAAGGTCAGTGACGAAACGACCCAGCATGCTAACGGGCCCAATGATTTGAAACAGGTACATTAGAAAGGCGAACATGGTTCCAATGGTCATGGCGCCAATGGCAACCCGATGAGCACCATAGGCTAAAATACCGACGATCATGGCCATCATGACCGTGTTCAAGATGGGACCTGCAATGGAATCGTAGACCGATTCTTTGAGCCCGATTCGATACAGATTGTGAATCAAGTTAGAACCAGCCTTGGTTTCGTACGGCTCGGCATTTGATGATTTGACTAAACGAATTTCGTTTAAAGTTTCCTGAGCTTTTCCACTGAAATCTGCCATTTGGTCCTGACGCGACTTTCCAATCTGGCTTGACTTGTGAATGATTGGTCGCATCACGGTCATGACGATGGGGATAGCAATGAACATGATTAAGGCCATTCGCCAATCCATGATGAGCATGATGATTAAGGCTCCAATTAGTTGAAAGATCGACGTAATCGTGTTGGGAAATGAAACTGACAGTAAGTCCTTGATCTGGTCCGTGTCACTCACGAGCCGTGAGGTCATTTTTCCGGTCTTCACGCTGTCAAAATAGTGAACGTTTAACTTCACCATTTTCTCCCATAGTAGTTCTCGAAGGTTAGCCACGACGTCTTCACCAAAGAACCCCAAGAGCGTTCCTGAGCCCGCGTTAATGAGGGCACTTAAGACGAATAAAATAACCATGGCAAAAATCAATACTAGACTCACGCCCTTGGCGAAGTCGTTTACCATGACCTGGGCAATCTTTGGGACCGTCAGTTGGGTTCCGGTAGCGACTAGACCAAGAACTAGTCCGATCATTAGTTGCCAGTAGTGGGGTTTAGTTTGTCGAATTAAATGGAAGAATCCTCGAAAGTTGAAGGATCCGTTATTTTTTTGGTTTTTCTTTTTCACGTTATCACTCCTTAAATCGTAACTACTATCCTATCACAAATCGACTTGCTTGAAACGAATATTCATTCCGCTTATCCTAATCGTAGAAACACATTGAGAGGAGTTCTCATCATGGAATATGAGTATTATACGTTAAATAACGGAATGCAAGTTCCAAAGATTGGTTTTGGAACCTATCTTTTAAAAGGTTTTGAAGGTGCAATGGCGATTACTTCTGCCATTCATAAGGGTTACCGGTTGATCGACACTGCCTATAACTACGAAAACGAAGGGGCCGTTGGTCGTGGAATTGAAAATTCGAACGTGCGCCGTTCTGATTTGTTGGTAACTTCAAAGTTGCCAGGCCGTTACTACGACCGAAAGAGCGCCATTAATGCCATTCAGGAGTCACTTTATCGGGCTGGTCTAGACTACTTTGATATCTACTTGTTGCACTGGCCTAATCCTAAAGAGGGTAACTACGTTGAAGCATGGCAAGCACTGATTGATGCTCAACAGTACGGTTTGATTCGGACGATTGGAGTCTGCAACTTCTTACCAGACTATCTGGACAAGTTAGTTGATGAGACGGGTGTCATGCCATCAATTAACCAGATTGAACTTCATCCCTACTTTAATCAGGCTGATATGCGTCACTATGATGAGGAACACGGCATTTTAACCGAGGACTGGAGTCCACTTGGTCGTGCTAGTGAGATGTTAAAGAACCCAGTTCTGGTTGATATGGCCGCTAAGTACCATAAAAACGTTGGTCAATTGATTTTACGCTGGGAGATTCAGTTAGGGACGCTGCCAATTCCTAAGTCAGCTCATCCTGGTAGACAGAGTGGCAACCTGAACGTCTTTGACTTTGAGATTACTCCTGAAGATATGGAAACGATTGATTCGTTAACCAAACCAGATGGTCGAACTCATAATCAAGATCCAGCCACTTACGAAGAATTTTAGATTGATTAATGATTGAAATCAATTAATAAAGGAGACCCACTTCTGGGTCTCCTTTTTTTACGGATTAATTAATAAATAATTTCAAGAACTTTTTGAAGCCGATGGAGTAATTTTTCAGAATCATTAGGAGATTCCATGGCTTCTTTAATCGTTTGGTGGCACAGAATGGTAATGGCCCACCGTTTGGCCGGTAACTTTATGATTGCCGAATCATCAATGTTTTTCTGATTATGCAGGATGTCCATCTGAATGAATTCAAAGTATTCACTTTCAGAACTATCTTCTAGAAAGGAACGGGCGGCATCAACGTAGTCGCTTGGTTTCAGTTCATCAAGCTTTTTATTTGTGAAAGGCCGGTGAATTGTTGATAAAACCAGTCTGCGCGTGTAATCATAGCCACCCTTTAAAGTAATGAAGTATTTATAGTAGGCTCCACGTGAGATTTTGGCATCCTTGATGATCCTGGCAACCTGGGCGTCAGCGAAGGGATGAGCGGAAAATTCATTTAAAAGGGCCGTGTTGATGCGATCCTTTTTTGCCTGTGGGAGGTTTAAAAAAGTTGATGATGGCATAAAAAATCCTTCCTTCTATGTAATAATTTAATTATACCCACATGTTGACACGGTGTTAACCGCTAATTTAGCATAATTGGTTCATTAGAAGTTCGAATCAATTAACAATGATTCCATGATTTCCTCTTTTCATAATAAAAGACCGAACATAAATGTCCGATCTTAATTGTTAGTATTAAGTTATGCGAAGATGTAGCCAAATCCACCGGGACCAACGTGGGTCATAACGATGGGACTTGTCAAACGGCAGGTGACGTCGATGTCAGGTCGGGCTTCCTTGATCTTAGCGGCGATTTTCTTTGGCGCCGTTCCGTCATCAACGTATGAAAGACCAACTTCGGAAATGTCCTTATTATTGATGATTTCATCAGTGACCTGATTGGCAATCTTGGTCATTTTCTTGATGCCACGACACTTATACTTGAGTTTGAGGGTTCCTTCGGTTAGTTGAATAACCGGCTTTAGTTGAATTAGTGAGGAAATAAAGCCCACGGCACGGCTGGCACGTCCACCCTTGACCATGTAATCAAAACTGTTGATGAAAACGTAGGTCATGATGGTTGGCACAAATGCTTTTAAGTTGTCCATAATTTCGTTAACGGACTTGCCTTGATCGGCCAATTTTTTAGCGCGCATGACGGCAAAAGTAAGGCCACTATCGGTGGAATCACTGTCTAGGACTGAGATGTCTCCTCCGACCTGTTTAGCAGCGGTTCTAGCCGTCTCAACCGTTCCACTTAAGACCTTGGTTAAATGGATGGAGATGATTGAAGCGTCTGGATCTTCCTTTTGGATTTTTTCGTAGGCTTCAATGAATTGTCCCAGAGAAGGTTGACTGGTCTTTGGAAATTCTTTGTCGTTTGCGAGATGATCGGAGAATTCTTTTCTGGTAATGTCGACACCGTCTTCGTAGGTTTTACCATCAATGGTAACCTGAAGTGGCACGACCGTTAGATTATTTTTTTGGATTTCATCTGGGGTTAATTGAGCAGTTGAATCAGTAACAATATGAATCATGTGTTTCTCCCTCCAATTAACGTTTCGTTAATTTGCCTTATGGACTTTAATTATAGTAGAAGGATCGGTTTTTTCCCAGTTAAAATTGGATTTAATTTTAGCCAGGGCCGTCGTTTATGACAACGTTGGTAATTCGGTATGAATTCTAGCGGTTACACAGTTGGGATGGTGTAACCGATTGGTGATTACATTATAAAAATTATAAATTAGAGAAAGAAGTAGCTTTTTTGTCGCAAACAAGATATAACTATATTAGGGAGAAAAGCAGGGAGTTTCATCATGAAAAATAAAATGAAAATCCTGTTAACCAGTGTTGTTTCGGTGCTGGTAGCGGGTTCAATGGTAGCCGGAGTGGTTGCCAAAAAGCGTGATAACGAAAAGAAGCATGCGACAAAAAAGTGAGCATTGCTGATTATTAGGGGGATTTCAACTACGGTTGAGTTTCCCCTTTTATTATGGTCGATCGTGTAAACGTTGAAATTAAATAAAAAATAAATAATGAAATGAGGCAAGCAAATGGTAAAGGGAAAGAAAAAAGAATTAAGGCTTAGTACCGTTTTAATCTATTCGTTACTACTAAACACCGGGTCATCCTTCATGTGGCCGTTAACCACGGTTTACATGCATAACTATCTTCATGAATCCCTGACAACGGCCGGCATCGTGCTGTTTGCCATGTCGATGTTCATGATTATTGGGAATTATCTAGGTGGTTATCTTTTCGATCACTGGTCACCATATAAGACTGCCATCATCAGTGTCCTAATTACGATGACTTCGATTGTGACTCTGATCTTCTTTCACGGCTGGCCCATCTTTGGCATTATGTTACTGCTGTACGGACTGGGTAACGGGTCCAGCATGACGCTCTTAAATTCATACGCATCGATGATCACTTCTAAAAGTACACGATACGTTTTTAATTCGTTGTACGTGGGACTTAACCTAGGGGTCGTTGTCGGAACCGCGTTGGTTGGTTTCTTAATGAAGTACGGTATTTCGATTGTTTTCATCGTGGCAACGGGCTTTTACATTGTGTTGTTACTGATGACGATTTTTGAATTCAACATTAAATTACATCGGCCAGCACCAACGGCCGTTAAGCGTTCGCAAGATGACGATGAGGTTTCAGAGAAAAAAAGTCGTGGATTAAAGTTGATTTGGCTCATCTGCATCATGGTTTTTTGTATTTATATGAGTTACACCCTTTGGGAAAGTGTCATGTCGGTCCACATGACGCAACTAGGAATCTCATTTGAAAATTACAGTTTCTTGTGGACGATTAATGGCTTACTGATTGTCTTCATTCAACCGATTATTAATAAAATCGGGGCTCGGTTTAAGATGAGTCGTCAGATTGCCTTTGGGGTAATCATTTTCGCGGTAAGCTTCTTTATGTTAATATTTGCTAGACAGTACGCCGTTTTCGTAATTATCATGGTCATTTTGACCTTTGGTGAAATGAACGGATTGCCGGGAATTCCGGCGTGGATTGATACGTTAGCGGACCCCAGACAAAAGGGAAAGTTTCAGGGACTATTTAACATTTTTATGTCACTTGGAAGATCTGTGGGCCCACTCTTTGGTGGATTAATGGTTGAATTTTTCAACTATCCCGCTTTATTTATCGTATCCGGCGGACTGATTTTATTCGCATTGTTCTGTGTGATGAGCGAATCAAGAAAGTTAAGTAAAACACGTCAAGATTAGTGAGGTAAACCATGGTCGACACTTATTATAAGGATTCAATTGATGTGTCTGACGCACACCAAAATAATTTAAAGCACGTTAACGTCAAGCTCCCTAAGCATGAAATCACCGTTTTTGTCGGTGAGTCCGGATCGGGGAAATCGTCGTTAGTATTCGACACGATTGCGGCCATGTCACGTCGTGAACTAAACGAAACATTTCCCAGTTTTTCACAACAGTATCTCCCAAAGTACGGGCAGCCGCACGTTGGTGACATCAAAAATCTGCCGGTTGCCATTGCGATTGAGCAGAAACAACTGACCGGAAACGCCCGGTCAACGCTTGCCACCTACACTGGAATCTACTCGTTATTACGGCTCTTATTCTCACGAGTTGGAAAGCCGTTTGTGGGTTACTCGGAGGTCTTTTCGTTTAACCTGCCGCAGGGGATGTGTCCGTACTGCCAGGGGTTAGGCTACGTCGATGAAGTTGATGAGTCGAAGTTAATTGACCCAGAGAAGTCACTTAATGATGGAGCGATTACCTTCGTTAGTTTTGGACCCGGAACCTGGCGTTGGCGGGGATACGGTTACAGCGGTTTGTTTGATAATGACAAACCAATTAAAGATTATACTCCCGAAGAGTACGACTTGTTGATGCACGCGCCGCAACAGAAACTCTACAATGCGCCCGCTTACTACAAAACGAGCCAGTACGAGGGTGTGGTTCCTAGAATCAAACGTTCAATCATCAACAGTCGTGAGGGTAAGCACCACAAAGAAGCCATTAGTGAGATTGTGACCCGTGAAGTTTGCCCGGTATGTAAGGGAGCTCGACTTAACCCCAGATCATTGAGCGTTAAGATTAACGGCGACAACATTAACGACGTCTCTGGGATGGATTTGGTGCAGTTCTTAGACTTTTTGGAGTCCATTAAAGATAACCTTGGAGATGAAATCATCCGGGGTTTAGAGTCCAAGATTAAGCCGTTAATTGACATTGGATTAGGGTACTTGACTCTTGATCGAACCACCAGCACGTTATCGGGTGGTGAGGTTCAACGAATTAAGATTGCCAAACACCTGACCAATTCACTCTCAGATATTCTGTACGTTTTTGACGAACCAAGTGTGGGACTTCATCCTCACGACATCGCTTTGATTAAAAAAGCCATGATTAATCTAAAGAAGAAGGGTAACACCATCTTTATCGTTGACCACAATCCTGAGATCATGTCGATTGCCGATCACGTGGTCGAAGTTGGCCCGAAATCTGGGGCTGACGGTGGAAAGATTACCTTTACCGGGAGCTATCCCGAAGTGTTGGATTCTGACACTCTGACCGGAAAATGGTTAAGGGCACCCCATCATTTCGCCAAACCACTTCAACCTAAGGGGTTTGTAGACTTGGAGCATGTTCACATGCATAACATTGATGACGTGAGTGTCAAGGTGCCAACTGGGATTATGACCGTTCTGTCGGGAGTTGCCGGGTCAGGTAAAAGTTCACTGGCTGAAGCCATGAAGGACCATTTAAACGGCGATTACGTTGATCTGACGCAAAAGCAAGCCGGCATCAGTATTCGTTCTACTCCTGTGACCTATCTCAACATTTTAAACCCAATTCGAAGGCTTTTTGCGAAGGCCAACAACGTTTCGACCCAGCTCTTTAGTTACAACGGCAAGGGTGCTTGTCCGCGTTGTAAGGGAAAAGGGGTCACAATTACCAACATGGCCTTTATGGATCCGGTCGTTCAGACCTGTGAGTTGTGTCACGGAAAACGCTACAGTCAGGAAGCCTTGGGATACAAGTATCACGGTCAAGACATCGCCGACGTTTTGTCGATGTCAGTTGCTTACGCGGCTGAATTCTTCAAGGATGTTCCTGAAATCGCTAATCCGTTGAAACAGATGAGCGAGGTCGGATTGGATTATTTAGCGTTAAACCAAGCTCTGACCACGTTATCCGGTGGTGAACTGCAACGACTGCGGTTAGCCCAGATGCTAGAAGAGAAGGGCAAGATTTACTTTCTTGATGAACCAATGGCTGGTCTGCACATGAATGATACGCAACGATTGCTAAAGCTGTTTAAACGAATGGTTGCTGAGGGTGACTCCTTAATTATCGTTGAACACAACCTTGATGTAATCAGTCAAGCTGACTGGTTGATTGACATGGGACCAGGAGCCGGGACGTACGGTGGAAACGTCCTGTACAGTGGGATTCCCGAGGGATCTGAAAAAGTTCCCCAATCGTTTACCGGGAAAGCCCTTAAAAAGTACATGTTACCTTATAAAGAAAGATAAACAAAAAGAGATCATCACTCCTATCAGTGATGATCTCTTTTTAAATTAGAATTCAAAGTACGACTCAATTTTGGCTTTTATCATATTGATACCATCTTGGATGGTCATGATAATTTGTTGAAGAGCATTATTATCCCGTTCTTTAGCATTTTGTTCGATTTCTTGTTTGGCCCTTTCAATAACATCTTGAGTTTTTTGGTTAGCTGCATTACTGCCATTGTTGCCGCCATTATCAGCATTATTCTCTGGTTTATTATTATAATTTTTAACCACCACAGGCGGATTTTGTTTAACCTGTTGTTGTGCACTCTTTCCGGAACGGTATAAGCCAAAGATTCCCAACAAAATGATAATTAGAAAAATAATGACGATCCAGCGGAACCAGTGGTGTTTCTTCTTTTTGGGAGCACTTTGGTACTGTGTTTGATTGGGTGCTGTTCTATCAGCACCAGGGGAAACAACCTGTGCACTTGGGGCATACACTAAGTTGTAATTGAGCGTTCCTCGTGCAAAAGTTCCGTTAATGTTCTCGTTCGGATTGACGGTAACGACTCGACCCATGTTGGCCGGGTAGTCAACGTTTCGTTTAAAGGTGACGTTAGTGAGGTAACTGACGGCATTCTGATCGCCACTAAGTCCCTGAACGACGTATCCCTTTAAGTCAGGGACCTCGATTGAGAAAGCTGCACCGGGAGTTTGCGTATATTTTAATGGGTTAGTCAGATTTTGACCGTTTTTATCAACAACGTTAATGATTACGTTTCCGACATTTCGGTCCATCCGGCTACCAACTGTTTCATTGTTCATTGATTGAGTGCTCCTTTAATCAGTTTATATGCATTATCTTACCATTATTTCGCAATCTAACAAAAAGAATCCAACCTAATTTCCCGCACCTTAATGGGAGATCAGGTGTCGATTAGTCGCTTCAAATGTGATATCATGATTACTGTAAGTGATAGTCATTAACTATCAGACTGAATATTGAGAGGAAGAATGACATGAGCGAAAAAAAGATTATTGAAAAACTCGATGACATTAAAGATTACGAAGACAAAATGGCTGATTTAGTATCAGCAATCTTGACTGACCAACCTTGGGAACAAACTGATGAAGTTCGAAACGTTTACTTCTTGGATGTAACTGATTTTGGAAAAGACCTTCAAGATGTTTTAGACCAAATGAACGTTTTGCGTGACCAATACGATGAAACATTACACTCATACTTGGGTGTTCCATTCATCCCTTACGTTCCACTATCAAAATTAACTGATGCCGCTTTTCAAACTTTAGTTGACGTTGACCCAACTGACAACATAACTAAGACTAAGAAGAACAGTGTCTTTGTTGATTCACGTGTTATTGATAGTAAAGATGGTAAGCACATTAGCTTGGACTTACAATTTAACGAACAATAAGATTAAATGTAAAGAGAGTTGACACCTTGGTGTTAGCTCTTTTTTTATGGCGTTTTTGAAATAAATATTTTAAAAATGATTGACAGAAAGTGATTTGAGTTGTTTAATTAGTGGCAATTAAAGAAGAGGAGGAATATTCCATGAATAATCATATTAATCATCAAAACAATCTTTATGCTTACTTTACTTGGTACGAGTGCGTATCTAAGTAAGGTTGTTTTGAGGGCCTGGTTAGATACCGTAAGGATACTAACTAGGTTGATTACAGATTATCGTTGGATATTTCTAATAACGAATGTGTTTTTAATCCCAGTTAGCATCGAATGTTAACTGGGATTTTTTTGTCTATCGAAAGGAGCACTATTATGTCAGCTGATTTAATAAGTAAAATGAACCACGAAATGTTGCAGTTATCCCCATCGTCGATTTTAAAATTTAATGATGAGGTGGGCCAGATTCCTGATATTATTCCGCTAACGTTAGGTGAACCAGACTTTAACACCCCTGAACACGTTAAGGATGCCGCAATTAAAAGCATTCAACAAAATGAGAGTCACTACGCTCCCACAAAGGGAACTAAGCGACTTCGGGATGCAGCTGCGCACTTTTTACAAAGTAAATACGATTTAAACTACGACCAGGAGACGGAGATCATTATGACCGCTGGTGCCACCGGCGGAATTTATACGGCGTTAACGTCGGTCTTAAATCCCGGGGATGAGGTTTTAATTCCAACGCCGATTTTTCCACTCTACTTTCCGATTATTAAACTGCGGGGAGCCACCCCGATTTTTATGGACACCTCTAAAACTGACTTTGTTCTCACTCCAGAACAGTTAGAACAAAATTTAAAGGAGCATCCCAAAACCAAGGCGATTGTCTTGAATTTTCCCACTAATCCCACTGGCAAAACTTATCATCCTGACGAACTTCAAAAACTGGCCGATGTGATTAAAAAGCATGATATTTTTGTGATTTCTGACGAAATTTACAGCGAACTGACTTATGACGGCAAACACGCCTCAATCGCTAAATATCTTCCCGAACAAACCATTTTATTGAATGGAGTTTCAAAGTCACACGCGATGACCGGATGGAGAATTGGAATCATGGCGGCGCCTAAAGACATCACCAGTCAACTTGAAAAAATCGATCAATTTACGATCACTTCGACCACCACGAACGCGCAAGCTGCGGCCGCAGAAGCACTTGGGAACGGAATGAATGATACTGATGCCATGAAAAAGGAGTACCGAAAACGACGTGATTTTGTTTACGAGAAATTGAGTGCGATGGGCTTTAAGATGGCTAGCCCCGATGGAGCTTTTTACATTTTCGCTAAAATCCCGGCTGGCTTAATTCAAAATAGTATGGACTTTAGTTATGACTTTGCTCGTAAAGCTAAGGTAGCCGTTATTCCCGGAAGTGCGTTTGGACCAGGCGGTGAAGGTTACGTCCGTATTAGTTATGCTACCTCAATGGAAAATTTAAAAGAAGCCATGAACCGAATTAGTCAGTATGTCGAAAAAGAAAAGAAAAAATAGTGGTGACACAAAATTGAAGTGAACCATAATTGTTAGACATTAATGGGCTCCAAAAAAGTTAGGTAAAAACTAACCGATTTGGAGCCTTTCATTATGTTGTATTTTTATGGTTAAATATTCAAATATTTTAAATTCCAATTAATTAGTGAGTATCAACAGTGAATTATTACGATAATGGCCAATCTAAAATTGTTTTAATCTTCTAAAAACGAGCATTTTTAAACCGAACTAAATCATTGTTTTTAACTACATTAAAGCAAACGCTTCATGAATATGGTGAGTGGTTGAATACTAAAATAATTTCTGGCAATAAAAAAGGACTCACACCGATTGAATATCGGTATGAATCCTAGAAAGTATAAGATGTCTAACTTCCATATAGTGCTTCATTAATGACAACTTTTTTATTTATATATTTTTCCTGAATTCATAAACTGCATTTTCTCTTTAAACTCTAACAATCTATTGGCATGTTCATCAAAGCCTAACTTTTCAAATTCTAAGATAGCGTTATTTACTGATGAATGTTTCGTTACTAATTGTTTCAGGAGTTCTATATAATAATTACACATCAATTTGTCATACATTTTTCTTGGTGAATCCTGCGAAATACTGTTCAAATATCCAATGTAGAAATTAGCGTTTTTGTATTCCTTTCTTTCAAAGGATAAGATAATGCAATTATTTACAAAAATAGCAATGTCATTTTTATAAGTGTCAATTTGACTCAATATTTTAGTCTTTTTAAATAAAGTATTAAATGTGGCACGAATATAATCACTATTAAAAATGTACAAGCAATTGGAAAATAATGACACCTCAAAATGTCCCCATTGCTGGATACCATTTAAATAGTTTTTGATTAATTCCGTATCTTCATTTACGTCAAAAATCTTCCTTTCATGAGATTTATTCATAAACAGTTTTAATTCAATTGATAAGCAACAGAAGAAAAAGTCATGATAATCCTTATACTTGGTTTGATAATCTACAATTCGACTTTGGATCTCATGGTCTTTTTCTTTATAAATATTTTCGTTGAAATATTGAAGAGCATATTCTTTTTCAGTTTTTGAGCTGTTATTCAAATAGAATGTGTATTCTTGAACTGTGATATTCATTCTTTGTAAATAGGAAAATAAAATGTCACTGGAAATTCGGGATCGGTTGTTTTCAAAAGAGGAAAGAGTAGTTCTTGTAGAAATACCTGAGGAGAGTTGTATTTGAGACATCCCACGTTCCTTACGTAATTTCCGAATTAATTCTCCATTAGTCATGAGTAACACTTTCCTTTCATATCAGTACATAGAATGAATTATGACGAAACACTTTACATAATGGTACTCTCCATGTGGTCATGCTGTAAACTATGTTCAACTCATTTAAGGGAAGTGTGATGAACGTGGAAAAAATAGTTTTAATCGATTCTTCTAGTAGGAATCCATCAAATTCGAAAATGTTAGCCGAATTAGCACTAAAGAATGTTGTATATCAAGATATAAGGTTGAGAGATAAAAATATTCAACCAATTAAAGACTGTCGATTTAAAGGTAATTGGCCAAACTCTGGTGATGATTTCTATGATGTTATTGATCAAGTTGAAACTAGTGATTTAGTTATCTTTTCCTCACCAATTTATTGGTACTCAATTTCTTCTCAATTAAAGCTTTTTATTGATCGATGGTCGGAAATGTTGGAAATTGATTCATTGTTTAAAGAAAATATGAGAAACAAAAAAATAATATTAGTTTTGGTTGGTGGAGATAAACCTCGTCGAAAAGCAAAGATCATTATTCAGCAATTTAGATATATATGTAATTTTCTAAATATGCAATTGATTGATTTTGTCATTGGGAAAGCGAATAAGTATGGCGAAATATTTGATGATTCAAATGCCATTCAAAATGCTCACAGAATCAACGTGAATCTCAAAAAGAATAGTTATGGAGGTTAATTAATGAAATTCACTTTGTTAAGGCGAAAAGAATTCAGGAACTTTTTTCTTTCTGACATTATTTCTGGGTTTGGTGTTGGGATGACAACCGTTGGGGCTAACTGGTATGTTTTACAACAAACTAAATCAGATAGTGTCGTGGGAACATTTTTGGCTATTAATGTGTTAGCTGGTTTTCTGATTGCACCCATTGCAGGATATATAACGGATAAATTTATTCGAAGAAACGTGGTCATATCAACATTTTTATTTCGTGCGGTTCCCATTGCAATTATTGCAATTTGGTTGTATCTTTTTAAATTTAATTTGCTAGCTATGTATCTATTAGCGATCGTAACAGGAATCGGATGGGTAACTTATATGGCATCGTCTCGTGGATATATTCAAGCAACTGTTCCTAAAGAACTTCTTGGAAGTGCCAATTCATTTATTGAAGTGTCATTACAAGTAGGAATGTTCATGGCAGGTGGAGTTTCTGGAATTTTGATTAGTCATATTGGCTTTATTTCTATATTAATCATTAACGTGTTCTTATTTGCCATTGCGATCATACTGATGTTAAATGCTCCAGCGGATAATTATGATGTCATTGGGATCTCAAATGATCATAGTAAAAAAGAAGATAATTCAGTCATTAAATATATTTTTAAAAATAAAATGATTTTAATAATTGGGTTACTTTCAATTTTACCATTATTAGTTACCCAACTATTTAACGTTTCGATGCCAGGTTATGTCAGCACAATATTGCATTCCAATAGTACCATCTATGGATTTACTGATATGTGCTATGGCATTGGTGGTTTAGTTGCAGGTCTAGTTACTGGGAAACTATTAGAGAAATTTCGCAGGAAGAGTTTGTTAGTGAATTTCTTTGCCCTTGCTAGTGTGGCATTGTTTGTCTTATTTATTTTCCAATTTATTGGGTTAGCATTTGTGGCTACTTTCTTAATTGGACTTTCTAATTCTGCATTGCGAGTAGTCATTAATACTATCCTAATGAATAAAGTTAATAAAAAATATATGGGAAGAACCACTTCTATTTGGACAGGTGGAGCACAATTCATAGAAATTTTTTCTTCCACATTCATTGGCAAATTAAATGATAGCTTCGGATCCAACTATGGATTTTTTTGCATGTTTCTAATTATGCTGATTGGTTTATTTTGTAGTTTGATACTTAAAAATAGGGGTCTTAATAATGGATAAAAGAAAAACTGTTTTATTAGTTGAACCAAGTTTTTATGGGGTTAGTTTCGTTAAAGCATCTAAGAAACTTGGCTTAAAAGTTGTTAGTATTGTTCAAGATGAAAACGACCCTAAAAAATATGATTATGAAAATTATTTTGATGATTTATTAATAGCAGATATTCATGATGCAAATTCGATTATTAAAGTTATTGAAAACAGTTCTTATAAAGATTTTGATACTATCATTCCGGCAACTGATTATGTGACAACGGTTACTGCTGAAGTTGCTAAGCATTTTAATAAGTTTGGAACTAGTGTTGAGACGGCTAAAAACGCTAGAAATAAAGATCGAGCTAGAAAAGCGTTTAGACAAAAGGGGGTTCCCTCGGCTAAGTATGCCGTTGTAAATAATGTAAAAGATGCTGTTAGAGAAAGTGAACGAATTGGATATCCGATTATTTTAAAACCAACAAATGCTGCCAGTAGTTTAGATGTCTTTTATATTAAGAATGCTAACGAGTTAAAACAACGATTTAAAGAAATCCAGGAATTTAAAAAGAGTTATATGGGATTTAAGGTTAGACCAGAATTTTTAATTGAAGAATTTCTAAGTGGTCCTGAATTTAGTGTGGAATTGTTTTTGTATAAGAACAAAATTGCATTTGCTGAAGTGACAGAAAAACACACCACTAAACCGCCTTATTTTAGTGAAATAATGCATGTATTTCCGACTACAGTTGATGTCGGTAAAAAAGATTCAATTATAAATGCTGCATTTAAAGCAGCTCTTTCTTTAGGTTTTAGTGATGGTCCTACTCATGTTGAAGTTAAATTTACTAAAAATGGTCCTAGAATTGTTGAAGTCAATGGTCGGCCTGGGGGAGATAATATCACATCTGATTTGATTAAAGACGCATACGGAATTGATATTTTTGAAGAAACAGTTAAGTTATATCTTGGTGAAAATATCAATATCAAGAGGACTAAAAATGGAGCTGCGTTAATTAGATATATTTTTGCCGATCACAGTGGTATTTTTAAGGGAATTAAAAATGTTGAAGTTTTAAAAAACACGCCAAATGTTAAAAAGTTTAAAATTAATGTGGATAAAGGATCAAAAGTTCAAGCCCCACAAAACTCAGATGATCGACTAGGTTATTATATTTTAGCGGGTGATGATTCTGATTCTTTGAAGAAGATGGCAAACAAAATCGATAATGAAATATCAGTTGAATTGGTTTAATGTAATTATCATAGTTAATTACATTATTTGTTATAAATAATTAAAAGCCCTTAACTACTTATGATAGTTAAGGGCTCTTTTGCGGTGTATTTTATTTTACGTCCAATTGCTTGTTTTTGGCCTCTTTTTCTTGAGCAGCTTGACCCAAGATGTTGAGGTAGTTAAACGGACGGTCAAAGTTTGGTTGAAACAGCATGTCAACCATGGCTAGGTCGTCGATGGTGTTTTCGTTTTGAATGGCAACCGAAAGCACGTTTGCGGATTGCGAAATGTCGTAGAGACTGGTCAATGCGCCACCCAAGATTTTACGGGTATCAGGGCTGTAAACCAATGACATTAACACGGGGGTCGTGGTAGGCATGAATTCAGGACGATAGTTGTCTTCAACAATGACTTGATGAGCGTTAATGCCCTGAGCCTTAGCGGCACTCATGGTTAATCCGGTTGAGGCGAGGTTTCGGTCGTACAACTTTAGACCAGATGAGGACTGCGTTCCCATGTATTTTTCGGTGTCGTTTTCGATGTTCTTTCCAACCAAGATTCCTTGACGAACCGCATTAGTTGCCAGCGGAATGTAGGCGTTTTTGTGGGTTGGGTTGTAGTGAACGGCGGCACTGTCACCGGCAGCAAAGATCTCCTTGTTAGAAGCATGCATGTAATCATCGGTGATGATTGCACCATTTTCAAGCATGTCAACTTGACCTTTGAGTAGACTCGTGTTGGGTTTGAAACCAATGCACAAAATGGCGAGGTCAGCCGTGAATTCGTCACTGCTGGTCTTGATTGAGACCGTATTACCGTTATCAGTGAACTCTTGTACCATTTGGTTTCCTTCAAACTTAACGCCGTGGTCCTTGTAGTCTTTTTCGACGATGTCGGTAAACTTAGGGTCGTAGTACTTACTTAGGACCCGGTCAACCCCGTCAATCAGAGTAACTTCGTGGCCGGTCTTAGAATAAGCTTCGGCTAGTTCGGCTCCAATGTATCCAGCCCCGATGACTGCGATACGCTTAGCGTCCTTGGCGTCATCAAAGAGCACCTGAGCGTCGGTCCAGTTCTTGCAAAGTTTGACGTGGTCGCTATGAACGCCCTTGATTGGAGGAACGACAGGAAGTGAACCACTGGTCATTACCAGCTTGTCGTAATGCTCGGTCTTGCTTTCACCGGATTCTAAATCCTTAACGGTGATTTCTTTGTTATTTGAGTCAATGTTAGTGACTTCGTGCTTCATCTGCACGTCAGCACCTAGGCCCTTTAGTTCCTTTGGATCGGAATAGAAGAGACCCTTTGGATCCTTAACTTCGCCACCTAAATAAAGTGCGATTCCACATGATAGAAATGAGATATTGTCATTTTTTTCATAGACAGTTAAATCATAATCGGGATGCTCTTTTAAGATTTGTTTAACCGCAAAAGTTCCCGCGTGGGTACAACCAACAACAATAATTTTCATGATGCAACTTACCTCCTAAGTGTGAAACAATATTCATGAATTATAGGTTATCCTACCAGATAAAATTGTGAAATGCTAATCAATACACTCATAAAATGGTTCTTATTTATTATTTTTTGGAAGCGACTTCATTACTGTACTCGCTGGCTCTTTCACACATAGTTTGATAAATGCAAACGACATCACGATCGGTGCCCCTTAATTCGTATTCTGCAATTTCAGGGACGTTAAAACGTTCCGCATATCTTCTGGCCGTGAGACAAAATTGGATGTTAAAATTACGATTCCCACTGCCGACAATTCCCATGCAGTAATCGGCGTTATGGTCGTAAGCAACGTATTCGCCCATGGTGTTGGTCATGAGTTCTTTGACTCCGTTATCGATTCCATTGCCACCGTCAAGGTAGGTGGGCACAAAAACAAAGTAGGGTGATGTTTCGTCAAAAAAGTCACTTTGATCTGAGATTTCGGTGGGTTCAATTAGTGGGTTACTAGCATCTTTTTGGTGCTGGGTCTCCGCGTAGTCCTCTAAATTTTGCACGAAGTTACGGGTGTTTCCGGCAATTGAGATGTATAAAATTCGAATGGGTTTGATGATTACTACCTCCTTAAATATGAAAAATAGTCACTATTAGTGTAACCTTTAACAAGTTTAAATGCACAGAATCTTAGCAATTAAAGCAGCCAAAAAGCGTACGGAATTAGTCATCCGTACGCTTTTAATTTAATTTCGTTTCTTTACAATCCAGATTACGATTCCACTAATAATGAGGATTAAAATTCCAAAGGCGCTAGCGATTGATCCTAATAGCAGTCCAGGGGTTTGGTATTTCAGTTCAATCCGGTGTTTACCAGCCTTAATAGGTGCTCCGACAAAGCCAGTGTTGACCCGGGTAGTTGGTACCTGTTTGCCGTCGACGAAGAGTTTCCATCCCGTTGAATAGGGAATGGAGGTGGTTAAAACGGACTTCTTCGGGTTATTACTGATTCCCTTGACTTCATTCTTTTTAACCTGAAGGTTTTGTAGTCGGTTGTCCTGGAGTTTTTGAATCTGTTGTTCATATGAATTACCAAACGGAACGGCGATAATCTTTACGTGTTTAAAATTAATCTGGTGGACACCATCAAACGTTAACTTAATTTGATTACGGCGCTTGGTGGAATACCCCAGGTTAATCAAAGCATTTTTCTTTTGCGTGTAGTTTGAAAGATTGTCGCGTCCGTACTGCGAGTAGCCGTTTTTCATTCCTTTCGTTGCGGCATTTAAGGAATACTGACCAACAAACGGAGTGTGAAGGTTCTTTCGTTTCTCGTTTAGTTTCATCATCTTCGTGTACGGTTGATTTTTGATGGCGTGTTGGCGCTTGGTCATGCTTTCCTTTGAGGCCGACGAGTAATCGTGACTCTGAATGCCCTCTAATTGTAAGTAAATTTCGGCATTTTTGGTGCGGTTAGGTTGCTTAATCTTAAGAAAATACGGGACTGATTTACCGAGGGCATCCTTAGTTATGACGTGGAGACCATCTTGATTTTGCTTCTTGGTGTCATTTTCCAGTTGCACGTTTTCGGAAAGGATCTTTAAAGCTTCTTTTTGAGACGTGTGGTTAATGGTTGGTTCGTTGTACTCAACGCTCTTAGAATTGTTGGTGAACGCCGTTAATTTATCGTAGTTATCGAGGGTCTTTTCGTAGTCCGGTTTCACCTCATAACTAAGTTGTTTCTGGTTCTGTTTTAGCTTGGCTGATTTGATGCCCTTAATTGGCGAATCAACGTGGACCCCACTGATCATTGCTTGTTCACGCTCGGTTGGTGATAATTTTTGGTACTGCTGGTTTGAGATCATTTGATCCTGGGTGTAAGCAATTGGGAGCGCGTTCTTGTTTTTTAAAACGTAGGTTCCGTCGGGATCTTTTTGGTTTACGAGCGGATTATCAGACGCAAACAAGAGTGGCTTTTTGTCCTTACCCTTGACCATCTTGAAGCCAAATGGTTGTGATTTGTTTTGTTGGCCCGTGCGAATAAAGAGGTACTTGACGCCCATTAGATTATCGAGGGTGGTGCGGTAGTCATTTTGAGCGACCGGAGCGTTAAAGGTCCGTTGGTTATTTTGAACGGAATTTTCAAGTTGGCCAATGGCCCCATTTTCCACCGTCAGATATGATGAAATATCACGGGTCGAAAATAACATCGGGATGTTGGTATTGATGTTAGAGTAGTTCGATAAGTTGACGTCATTTCTCCCAGCATAGTGGTATCGGTTACCAAGTGAGGTCCGATATCCACCCAACCGTGGTTCAACGTACTTGTTGGCCCCGTCATAGAAATTATTGATGAAGTTAGTGGCAACGTGCTTATTAAGCATGCCCTTTGAAAAGCCGGCAACGTTGGGACTGTAGTAGCCAACGCCAAGTGAGATAAGGTTTATTATCAAAACGGCGGTCACACTTCCGATGGTTGTCACCGGCTTTAAATGAAAGAGCTGACTACATAGAATGACCCCCATTAAAATTAGCAGAAGGACAATTTCACCGTAGTCATGCGCACTTAACTTCATGATGAATCCGCGCGAAGCCCAAATAAGCACAATGAGGGCGATAATGGCGACAATCATGACTTCCACGTCACGCTTCGTTAACGTGGTGAGATGATCTGAAAGAATCGTGGCAGCCATGCCAATTGGGAGTAAGCCTAAACACATCCACCGGTTTGATGGGGTCGATATGGCGTTAAAGACCGCTCCAAAAGCCGGAATCAGAGCACCAATGAAAACCACCAGTAGGCCGATGTTTAGGTAAAGGTATTTCTTAAAGTGGGTCATCGTATAGACGATTCCTAAGAATCCGAGTCCACTAATTCCAACAATGAGCCAGAAGCTGATGGTCAGGTAACCATTTCCGAGAATTTTACTTGGAATGGAGAGGTAATAGTAGAGGGGATAGAAAAGATAGCCGTTCGCAAAGGTGGAGGTGGTTCTCGTGGAACTTAGGGCAAATAAGAGGGTTGGAACGAAAATGACGGCACTAATCAAGATACCCGACAGAATGGCCGCAATCATTTTGGCCAGTGAACGCACAAAATGAAAGTCGGGGTTTTTACGAATGCTGAAATACCTGATGATGACGTAAATAATACTGCCAAGCCCAATGATGTAGGCAAAGTAGAAGTTACTTAAAAAAGTTAAAGAAACGGCCAGCATCAGTGGGATAAAGGAATGGTTAGAAATGATGCGTTCGACGCCGTAGCAAATCAACGGGAAGAAAATCATCGGTAGAATAAAAAAAGGATGGTGCATCCCAGAATAAAGGGCGTAACCCGCAAACGTGTAGGTCAAAGTTCCGAGTACAACACTGTATTTTTTAAAATGAAATTGTTTGATGAATAATAAAAAGGCCAATCCGGCAACGTACAGTCGTAGGATTACCAGAAGTCCGTAACCCAGTTCCAGTAAGTGGTCTGGGAATAAAACAATCAGGTAGTTGAAGAGATCACCGACTACGTAGTACGAAAAACTGGTTAACTGATCAGCACCGAGGCCAATGTTAAACGACCAGTTGGTAAAGCCATGACTGGGATGGGTGAAAAATTCAGTTAGCATGTGTTTAAAGTTTACGAGGATGGGGTAGTGTTGGGCAATTCCGTCCATGCCCCAGATTAGTGAGTTACCGGTTAAGTAGAACGTCCAGATGTAAGCCACAATAATAATCAGAAAAATTAGACTGTAAAAAAGCCAGGCCGGACATTTTTTTAAAACTGTTTTCATTGTTTCTATTACCCCTATGTATTAGTAAAGCCGAGGAGGATCCTCGGCTTTATTGATATTAGTTATTAATCTTTTTGATCGTCATCTGTGTCTGATTCATCATCAGTTGGTTCTAATTTATTGACCTCTAACCAATTAATGAACGAGTTCTTGTAGTCAAGAACTTTAAACTGAAAGCCGTCAATGGTAACCACGTCACCCACTTTAATGTGAGGATTTTGTTCGATGATGAAACCGGCAATCGTGACGATGTCAGAATCGTCAAAGGCGGGCATTTCAACGTCAAAGTACTTTTCAAAGTCGTACGTGTTTAATTTTCCGTTGACTTGGAAAGTGCCATTGGGCTGCTTGAAGATGTATTCGTTAACCTGTGGGTCAATCTCGTCTCGAACGGTTCCAAACAACTCTTCGTAAATATCCTTATCGGTAATTAATCCTGAAGTTCCACCGTATTCGTCGATGACCACGACAATCGGTTGGTGCATCTTAATCATTTGTTGAAGTACCATCGTAATGGGGGTGGTTTCGGGGGTCGTACTAATCTTTCGGATTAGTTTTCCAACCTTAACGTTTGAATCAACCTGCGATTGTCTAACCAAGTCGTAACTGTAGACGTAACCCAGGATATTATCCTTATCATTGTCTTTAACAACGGGAATTCGACTAAATTTTTTTTGAATGTAGACGTTAATAGCGTCCTGGACCGTGTCGTTGATGTCGATCGTAACTAATTGGGTTCGGTCAATCATGATGTCTCTGGCCACTTTGTCGTTTAATTCAAACGACCGCTGCATGTACAGATAGTCGTTTCGCTCCAGGTCACCATTTTTAACGGCATCCTTTGAGAGACTCAAAATTTCTGATTGTGAGAAGGCCTCGTCGTTTTCGTTTGCAACTGGAATTCCCAGTAACTTAACTACACCAGTTGCTGACACATTTAGTAACCACACAAATGGGTAGAATAAAATGTGAAAGAAGTGAAGCGGACCAGCAATCACGCTTAAAACTTTCAGTGGCATGTCAATACTGATGTTTTTGGGAACAATCTCAGTAAAGACCACCTCTAGATAGGTAAGTAACAGCACCCCGACAATCGCACCAATGCTATGAGCGGTAGCGGGATTAACACTGAAATCCCTTAATTCCATGATGGAAACCAGGATTCCAATTACGAATGATTCACCAATCCAACCAAGAATGATTCCCGCAAGTGAAACACCCACTTGGGTTGTCGAAAGGTACTCGTTAAGATTGGTTACCATTTTCATTTCACGATTAATTTTTTTCTTCTTTTTGTCACTGATATCTTCATCATCGAGTTTTTCTTGGAGGGCACTTGGCCTTGATTGGACCAGTGAGAACTCACACGCGACGAAAAACGCAGCAAAGAAGAACGTTATTAAAATAATTATTAGATCAAGTATTATCTGACCGGTATTCAAATTTCATTCCTCATTTCAAAATTTTAAACAGTAAGTATATTATAACGTACTTATCCATTTTTTTAAGTATTTAAGATGAATGGCATAATCAATTGATTTTATCACAATAGCTTGAGTGAAGATAAATTTATTGTCTAAGCTATTATTTTATAGCATAATGGTGCAAAACATTACTAGTCAATGAGGTGGTAGTTAATTATGAAGGAAAAATTGGTTAAAATATTATTTAAAGAACATAGTGTTTTTTCTATGTATTGTTCATTCATTGTGATAATTATTTTATTATGTAAGCCAGTACAAGAGTTTATTAGTAATGGTTTGGATGTTCTTAACTTAATTCTTAACTTAACTATAGTGTCTAAAATACTTGAATTAGGTTATGAATTTTTAGGAATTATAAAATTAATTTATATTCCAATTCTTTGTATAGGAGTTGTATTATTTATTTTTTATTGTATTATTACTGGCATTCCTAGTATTCAAGAAAGAATGGAAGGTAATGAAATAGTTGGACCTATGGCGTTTATGATTAACATAATAAGAATTGTATTTTCATTTTTAGTCGAATTTCCTTGTTATTATGTTTTATTAATGATTTTAAATAAGCTAAATAACGCGCATCATTACGTAAATGCATGGAATTTCATCATGCTTAATCCTAATGTTTCATGGACAATGGGTTTTTTTAGTCTTTTTATCTGTCTTAATTGTTTTGCGCTTTTTTGTTATATATATAACACACATGATCATATAAAAGTAAAAGTTAATTAAGAGTTATTGCATTGTTTTTATTAGTGCATTAGTTTAGTCATATATTTATTTTCTAGTTTATAGAAATTTATTCTAAGTAGTTCCTAAATTAATTTGATGAAATTAGCTTTTCTTTTGCTTTTTAAATATTTTGAAATTTCTATCACGACAGTTAATTTATCTGCAAATTTATTATAGATTATGAGCTAATTTCTTGTGCGAAAGGGGCTTTACATCCTAGTATAGAAGGTGCTAAGAGATTAGCAAATAAAATAATAAAAAAGGGGTTTTAGTTATGGCAAACGATTTGAGAAGAACTAGTTACGATCCAATGGATGACTTTTTTGGTGACTTTGGTAAGAGTTTATTAAACTCAGTTGCTGGAAACAATAGAATGAAAACTGATGTTTTAGACCAAGGTGATGACTACGTCGTAAAGGCCGAATTGCCTGGCTTTAGAAAAAACGATATTGACATTAGTTATGATAACGATAACCTATCAATTCATGCTGTTCATGACATTGACAAGGAAAACAAGGGTGACAACGGCCGCATCTTAAGTAGAGAACGTTCATCAAGTGACGTTAACCGTTCGTTCTATATCCCTGATGTTGATGAAACTAAGATTTCAGCTGATTACGATGGCGGTGTTTTGACCATTACTTTGCCAAAATCACAAGATGACGAAACCCAAAACCATCACGTTGAAATTGACTAATTTAATTTAGATTAAGTGTTAAGAGATGATCCAATTAGATCATCTCTTTTTTTAACTATTTTTAAAACTTTGCGCTTTTCTTTCATTAGTGGTGCAAAATTTAATTCCTTCTTATACAATACTAATTAGAAATGAATTAATTACATAAGGAGGTGTAACTGTGGCAAGTGACCAGATCGATATTAATAACGTGAATCCGAGTGAGGGACTAACGAGTACGGAAGTTAAACAACAGGTGGCAGACGGTTATAAGAATACGGCGCCTAAACCACTGACGAAGTCTGTGAAGCAGATCTTGGTGGAAAACATCTTTACGCTGTTTAACGTAATCAACGTAGTCCTTGGCGCGCTAGTATTTTATACCGGTAGCTACATCAACATGTTGTTCTTGGTGATTGCCATAGCGAACACTACCATCGGAATCTTTCAGGAGATTCGTTCTAAGCGCCAGGTTGACAAAATGGCGTTGTTGTCTCAAAGCAAAGTTAAAGTTCGACGGAACGGAAAAATTGAACTTATTCAACCAGACCAGATTGTGTTAGGAGACATCGTTGAGTTGGACCGTGGTGACCAGGTGCCGGTTGACGGAGTCGTAAAACAGACCAAGGGGATTGAAGTTGACGAGTCCCAAATCACCGGTGAATCCAATCCAATCGAGAAAACCACCGGCGATGAACTGACGTCTGGTAGTTTTCTGGTTAGTGGAAAAGCATTCATGCTTGCAACTAAAGTTGGCGATAAGACCTTTGTTAACACGATTACAAACCAGGCCAAGACCGACAAGAGTAAGAACAGTGTCTTAATCTCACTGATTAAAAAAATCATTAAAATTCTGACGTTCATTATCATTCCACTAGGAGTAGCACTTTTTGTTTCCCGTTTGATGCACGGGGTGAGCGTTAATAATGCCATTCTGGGAACCGTGGCGGCCATGATTGGGATGATTCCGGAAGGGTTGGTTCTTTTGACCTCAGTGACCCTCGCAATCTCTGCCTATCACCTGGCCAAAAAACGGGTCCTGGTCAGAGACCTTTCTTCCATTGAAACTCTGGCACGGGTGAACACGATCTGTCTGGATAAGACCGGAACCATTACCAGTGGCGAATTGAAATTTAAACAGATGGTGAAAGAGGCCCCTAATTACACTGATCAACAAATTGCCGAAATCATGGGATCTTTGGTTCATGAAATTGATGACAATAACGAGACCGCTTCAGCACTTAAAAACGAATTCAAGCAGCACCCGTACGCTGCCAGTATGATTGTACCGTTTTCTTCGGCAAGAAAGTGGAGTGGGGCCGAGTTAGACGACAAGGGAAAATACGTCTTCGGAGCACCCCAGTTCATTTTGGATTTAACCGATAAGCAACAACAAGAAGTTAAACACTACGCCGCACAGGGCTTTCGGGTCATTGCGCTCGCAAAAGTGGATCAACTAAACGAGGATAGTATCGCGGGTAGTGAACTGATTGCCCTAATCTTGATTACGGATGTCATCCGACCAAATGCTTCTGAAACCCTGCAATTTTTCTATAACCAGGGGGTGGACTTAAAGGTCATTTCTGGCGATGATCCGGTCACCGTTTCAAGCATTGCCAACCGGGTCGGCATTCACAATTCCGATGATTACGTTGACATGACGACAATCGAGGACGACGCCAACTACCGTGATTTGGTCAAGCAGTACGTGGTGTTCGGACGCGTCAAACCCGATCAGAAGCAACGGCTGATTAAGGCCTTACAAGCCAACGGTCGGACGGTTGCCATGACTGGTGACGGGGTCAATGACTTATTGGCCTTAAAGCAGTCGGACTGTGGGATTGCAATGGCATCGGGATCTGAAAGTGTTAAGAGTATTGCCGACTTCGTGATTATTGATTCCAACTTCGACGCCCTCATTAAGGTGTTAAATGAAGGTCGGAGGGTGATCAACAACATTGATAGCATCGCCTGCCTGTACCTAATTAAGACCATGTTCTCGGTCATGCTCAGTGTGCTCTTTCTGTTTTTTGCCAGAAACTATCCGTTTCAACCAATTCAACTCACACCGATTAATGACTTAATGGTCGGAATCCCATCGTTCCTCTTGGCGCTTGAACCGAATTATCGTGCTCTAAAGGACCGATTTGCTTCCAACATTTACGAAATTTCACTTCCAGCTGCACTAAGTGTCGTCTTCTACATTTTAGTGATTGGCGTGATTGGTGATGTTCTCGGACTATTTACCTCCATTACCTCATCACTGAGTGTCTTGATTACTGGTGTCATCTGTTGGTTGGCTTTGACAATGGTTTGTCGACCATTTAACCGCTACAAACTGGCCATCGTCGTTTTGAGTATCACGCTCTTTTTGTCGGTGTTCATCTTTCTTGGCAAGATTTTCTCACTGGTCACGATTTTTACGTGGTCCGTCGGGGGAATTGGATTACTTCTGGCACTTACGACCGACTTCACGTTTGTTGGGGTGCAAAAGTGCGTCAGATTAGTTAGACACAAACTTTTTAACAAATAAGGATTTAGACAGATAGCGTCATGAGGGCGTTACCTGTCTTTTTAATTAACAGTTAGTGCATTATGTAACAATAGCATCCGTCCAATTAATTAATTATTTTTTAAGAGTTTAATAACCGTCAGAATAATAAGTGATAAAAATAACAATGAACCATTGCTTTTTGCAAAAGATGATGATATGATATTAGTTGTGAAGAAAATAACAAGAAAATATTGGAGGCTGGAAGTATGACAGATGCAAAGCAACAACCCAATGTTGAAGAGATCGATAAGAATATTGATGCAAAAGTTCAAAAAGCGCGCATTGCCGTAGATGAGATGAGTAATTTCGACCAGGATAAGGTTGATAAGATTACCCACGCAATGGTACTTGCTGGAGTTAACGCCCACCAAAAGTTAGCTAAAATGGCTTATGAAGAAACGGGACGTGGTGTTGAAGAAGACAAGGCCATCAAGAACTTGTTTGCCACTGAAGAAATTTGGCACGATATTCGTAATGATAAAACCGTTGGCATCATCTCAGAAGATTCTGAAAATGACCTGATTAAAGTTGCTGAACCACTCGGTGTTATTGCTGGGATCACTCCGGTTACTAACCCAACCTCAACTACTTTATTCAAAGCGATTATTTCAATGAAGACTAGAAACGCCATCATCTTTAGTTTGCACCCACAAGCCCTTCAATCATCAATTGAAGCTGCTCGAATCGTGCGCGACGCTGCGGTTAAAGCTGGCGCTCCTAAGGATGCCATTCAATGGATTGAAAAGCCTAGTCGTGAAGCTACCAACGCTTTAATTCAGAACCCTGGCGTTGACATTACCCTTGCAACTGGTGGTCCCGGATTGGTTAAGGCCGCTTACTCCGCTGGAAAACCAGCTTTAGGAGTTGGTCCTGGTAATGGCCCGGTCTACGTTGAAAAAACCGCTAACATCCCACGTGCCGTTAACGATATCGTTTTATCAAAGACCTTTGATAACGGGATGATTTGTGCCACTGAAAACAGTGCCGTAATCGACGCCGACATCTACAAGGATGTAAAAGAACAACTCGAATTAAACCGGGTCTACTTCGTTCCTGAAAACGAAAAACAAAAGTTGACTGACGCCATGTTTGATAGCAAGCGTCTTAGTGTTAAGGGTCCGATTGCTGGTGCCACTGCCCAACAAATTGCTGACATGGCTAAGATTAAGATCCCAAAAGACACTCAAGTGCTGGCCGTTGAGATGACCGGAATTGGTCCTAAGTACCCAATGTCAGGGGAAAAATTATCACCAGTTCTTTCGGTCTACAAGTCAAAGGACCACAAGGATGCTTTCAGAATTTGTGCTGAACTTCTAAACTACGGTGGATTAGGCCATACCGCAGCAATTCAAACTTCAGATGACCAGTTAGCCGTTGACTTTGGGGTGGCCGTTAAGGCTTCGAGAGTAATTGTCAACTCACCAGCTGGCCTTGCTGGAGTTGGTAATTTGTACAACAACATGACCCCATCACTTACGCTTGGAACTGGATCATGGGGTAAAAACTCAATCTCCCATAACGTTACTGATTATGACTTGTTGAACATTAAAACTATCGCAAAGAGAAGAAATAATATGCAATGGATTAAATTACCTCGAATCTACTTCGAAAAGAACTCAGTTCGCTACCTCCACGACATGCCAGGTATCAAGAAGGCCTTTATCGTTACGAGTCCTTCCATGGTTAAGTATCACTACGTTGACAAAGTCTTAGATGAATTGAACCGAAGAGAAGATGACGTTCAGTACTACATCTTTGATGACATTCACGGTGAACCAACAACTGACATGGTGAACGCTGGAGTTACCCAAATGAATGCCTTTAAGCCTGACACCATCATTGCCCTTGGTGGTGGATCACCACTTGATGCCGCTAAGATGATGTGGTTGATTTACGAAAACCCTGAAACTGACTTCTTCGGTGCAAAACAGAAGTTCTTGGATATTAGAAAACGTGCTTACAGATACAACAAACCAGAAAAATCACAAATGGTTGCCATTCCAAGTACTTCCGGAACTGGTTCAGAAGTAACGCCATTCTCAGTTATCACTGATTCAAAGCTTCACGTTAAGTATCCATTAGCTGATTACGCTTTGACACCTGACGTTGCCATCGTTGATCCACAGTTTGTTAAGACGGTACCAAAAGGCACCATTGCTGCCTCAGGACTTGATGCCTTAACTCATGCGATTGAGTCATACGTATCAACCATGGCATCAGACTACACTCGTCCAATGTCACTGCAGGCCATCAAGATGATCTTTGATAACTTGACTGATTCATACAACGGCAACATGGAAGCTCGAGACAAGATGCACACCGCCTCAACGATTGCCGGGATGGCATTTGCGAACGCCTTTCTTGGAATTACCCACTCAATTGCTCATAAGATTGGTGGACAATTCGGCATCACCCACGGGCTTGCCATCGCCATTACCTTGCCACACGTTATCAGATACAACTTTAAGAAGCCAAAGAAGATTGCCACATGGCCTAAGTACGAATCATTTAGAGCCGATGATGATTACGCTAACATCGCTAGCTACCTTGGTCTTCCAGGAAACTCCAATGAAGAATTAAAGGAAGCCTTGGTTCACCGCTTCATCGAATTAGCTCACTCGGTTGGAGTTGAACTCGATCTGAAGTCACAAGGTGTAAGTAAACAAGAACTTGAAGCTGCCGCTGATCACCTTGCCGAACTGGCATACGCTGATCAATGTACAACTGCTAACCCGAAGGAACCACTAATCGCAGATCTCAAGAATATGATTCTTGATGAATACGAAGGTGTCGGGGTCGAAACGCAAACTGATAAAGAAGTTTAGTTTCTAAGTCATAAAAAATTAAAAGTAGGAATTCCAAGTGGAATTCCTACTTTTTTTGTGCAATTGATTTGGTTAAAACGTTGATTAATTCTTTTTCTTCCGGTGAGAGCACGTGACTTTTACGAAAAGCCACCGAAACGTAAAACGGGGGTAAACTTTCATCGTCAATGGGGATGGAGACGAGGTTGTCGGAAGGTTTAATGGCTTTACTAACCAAAAAAGTAGTTCCTACGTTTTCATACACCAGTCGTTTGGCCAACTCAATGTCAGACGTTTGATACTTAATCTTGGGGTGAATCGAGTGAAGCTTAGAAAGATCCGAAAAGACCTGGGTGTGAACGAAGTCACTGGAGAGCCCCACAAACTCTTCGTTTTTGAGGTCGGAAAATTTAACGGAGTGAGCATCTGCCAGTGGTGATTGGTGATTTACGACCAGCATGAAGCGGTCTTTGGTTAAAACCGTTGCATTAATCCCGCTACTTTCAAGTGGCTGAGATGATCCTAAAAGCGCTAGGTCGATCTGACCGTCCTTTAATTCTCCCAAAAGCTTTTTGGAACCACTCTCCGAGTTATCAAGATCATTTAAGATCCCAAGTGAGAATAGTTCGGAAGCAAGCTTTGGAAAATAATAGTTCCCAATGATTGGTGGGAGGCCAAATCGAATGACATGGTCACTGATGCTTCCCATTTCGTCGTTAATTTCGTCTACTTCTTTCACAATTACCTGGACGTGTTTTTCAAGATTGACGCCGGCCTTTGTGAGCTTGATTTGGTGGTGGGACTGGTTTCGATTAATTAATTCGACGTGGAAATTATCCTCTAGGCGTTTAATGGCCATGGTAATGGTAGGCTGTTTAACGTGATAATACTTGGAGACGTCGGTGTAATTCTTGAGCTCGGTTAACTTGTTGAAGTACATTAAATCTTTTAGCTTCATGATGGCCTCATATAAATTAAATTTATGAATAAATCGCGTTTGACTATCTTTTTGATAGTGAATTAGTATTTAAAAGAATCAATTACGGACTATTTTACTACAAAAAGGAGTCTTAAAATATGGCTAAAGGTGAAGAAATATTGAACAATCCCTTTATCAATAAGGGGACTGCATTTACTGATGATGAACGAAAAACATTGGGACTGGTGGGGATGCTTCCACCGAACGTGCAGACCTTAGACGAACAGGTTGAAAACGTTTATGACGAATACCAACACAAGGGTAGTGACCTTGAAAAACGGATCTACCTGATGAGTATTTTCAACGAAAACCGGGTGCTATTCTATGCGACCTTCGCTAAACACGTCACCGAATTCATGCCGGTCGTTTACGACCCAACGATCGCTGACTCAATTGAAAACTATTCCAGATTATACGTTAACCCACAGAACGCAGCGTTTTTATCAATCAATCACGATGACCCTGAAACGATCCGTGAAAGTTTGAAGAACACTGCCGGCGGACGCAACATCAAGTTAATTGTTGTCACCGATGGTGAGGGAATCCTCGGAATTGGTGATTGGGGAACTCAAGGAATTGACATTCCAGTTGGTAAGTTGATGGTTTACAGTGCCGCTGCCGGGATTGATCCATCTGAAGTTCTACCAGTTGTCCTAGACGTTGGTACTACTAACAAGAGTTTACTGGACAATCCACTTTACCTTGGTAATCACCAGGATCGCGATTATGGTCAAAAGTACTACGACTTCGTTGACAAGTTTGTTAAAGAAGCAGAAGACTTATTCCCAAACTTGTACCTTCACTTTGAAGACTTTGGGCGTGCTAACGCTTCAAACATCCTGGATAAGTACAAGGATGACTACTTGGTCTTTAACGATGACATTCAAGGGACTGGAATCATTGTGCTCGCCGGAGTTCTCGGTGGCCTTAAGATTTCTGGCGAAAAGATGACCGATCAAAAGTACCTGTGCTTTGGTGCCGGGACTGCCGGCGTTGGAATTGCCGAGCGGGTTTATGAAGAAATGGTCCAAGCTGGCTTATCCGAGGAAGAAGCCAAGAAACACTTCTACATGGTTGACAAGCAGGGACTCTTGTTTGACGACATGTCCGATTTAACTCCTGGTCAAAAAGAATTTGCGAGAAGCCGTTCCGAATTTTCTGAATCAGAAAGTCTGACCGACTTACTCTCAATCGTGAAGGCCGTTCACCCATCAATTATGGTTGGAACTTCTACTCAACATGGCGCTTTCACTGAAGACGTTATTAAGGAAATGGCCGCTCATACTGACCGTCCTATTATCATGCCAATCTCTAATCCAACTAAGTTAGCTGAAGCAACCGCTTCCGATTTGATTAAGTGGACTGATGGTCGCGCCTTAGTTGCGACCGGAGTTCCTAGTGCACCCGTTGAATATAACGGAGTGAAGTACGAGATTGGACAGGCTAACAACGCTTTAGTTTACCCAGGAATTGGATTAGGTGCCATTGCTGCTACCGCCACTAAACTTAACGACGACATGATTAGTGCTGCCGCTCACTCCCTTGGTGGCATTGTCGATTCAACCGTTCCAGGTGCTGCGATTTTGCCACCAGTTGACCAGTTAACCGAATTCTCCGAGACCGTTGCAATTGCCGTCGCTCAGAGCGCGGTTGACCAAAACATTACCAGAGAAAAGATTACGGACGTTAAGTCAGCCGTTGATGACGAAAAATGGTATCCAGAATACCGGGATTTAACTAATTTAAACAAATAATTGGAGGAATGTTACATTGGCAGCGTTTATTACTTCACTAGAAAGTGTCGCTGAGATTGTCATTGTTATTGCACTGGGATATTTTTTGAGAAAGTCAGGCAAGTTTGCCGACAGTTTCAAGGGAAACATCTCGTTCTTAATCATGAATGTGGCTTTGCCCATTTCAATCTTTGTATCCGTACTAGATAATTTGACTCGTGGAAAGTTAGTCGGTCTGGCTGGCGGACTGTTATACACCGTGATTAGTTTCGCGTTAGGTTACATTGTCGCCATTGCCCTGGTCTACATCCTAAAAATTAGAAAGGGTCGCAGGGGGACTTTCATTAACATGGCGGTTAACGCCAATACCATCTTCATTGGACTGCCATTGAACCTGGCTCTGTTTGGAACTTCTGGGATGACTTACTTCCTGATTTACTATGTAATGAACACCATCTCGACTTGGGCGATCGGAATCTTCTTCATTTCAGGAGACGATCCCACCAAGAAGAAGGGGGAAAGCAAGGGGAACTTTAACTGGAAGAAGTTACTTCCAGCTCCACTGATTGGTTTCTTGGTTGCGTTAGCTTGGATTTTGATTGTTAACGTCAAGTTACCCATGTGGATCGACAAGACCTGTAACATGATTGGTGGCTTGGTAACGCCATTGTCACTAATCTACATTGGGATTATTTTGGCTGATGCTGGTCTTTCATCAATTCACTTTGATAAGGATTCCATTGCCGCATTGCTTGCTCGTTTCGTGATTGCCCCGGCAATTATGATCGGAACCTTACTGGTCTTCATGCACACTGGTGCTGGGATTCCAAACATCGAATTTGGCACCTTAGTAATTCAATCAGCCACCCCTGGTTTGGCTGTGCTTCCAATTCTGGTTAGTCAGTCCCACGGTGACGTTGATTACGCTACTAACCTGGTCGTAACCAGTACGATTCTGTTCGTGATCGTGGTTCCAATCTTGATGGCCATTATCAACTTCATTGTATAAATTAAGTAATTAATAAAGAAGTCAGACGTTCAATCTGGCTTCTTTTTTGTGTGCCCAGGTCACTGGCCCGGTTTGAAAGTGGTAACGTAGAAGTATGCACAATTTCATTTATTAATTAATTGGAGGGATTAAACAGTGACCGCATTTATTGCCTCACTAGAGAGTGTCGCTGAGATTGTCATTATTATTGCTTTAGGTTATTTTCTTCGTCGTTCCAACAAAATGACGGATGGCTTTAAGGGAAATGTTTCGTTCCTGATTATGAACATTGCCTTACCGGTCTCGATTTTTATTTCCGTTTTGGATAATCTGAATCGGGGAAAGTTAGTTGGACTAGTTGGCGGACTACTGTACACGCTGATTAGTTTTACCCTGGGTTATGTAATCGCAATCGCATTGGTTTTTGTTTTAAGGATCAGAAAGGGTCGCAGAGGAGCGTTTATCAACATGTCGGTCAACGCCAACACAATTTTTATGGGATTACCCTTAAACATTGCGTTGTTTGGAAACGCCGGGATGACCTATTTCTTGGTCTACTATGTGATGAACACCGTCTCAACCTGGGCGATCGGAATCTTCTTTATTTCAGGAGATGACCCAACGAAACAAAAGGGTGGAAAGAAAAAGAAGGTTACCCTCAAACAGATTTTACCGCCGCCACTAGTTGGATTTATCTTGGGTCTCGCTTGGATCGTGATTGTTAACGTTAAGTTGCCAGTGTGGATTGATAAGACCTGTAACATGATTGGTGGACTAGTAACACCGTTGGCACTGATCTACATTGGAATCATTTTAGCCGATGCCGGCTTATCTTCAATTCACTTTGACAAGGACACGATTGCCGGATTGGTAGGAAGATTTGTGATTGCACCAGCAATCATGATTGGAACGCTTTTAACGTTTATGCACTTTGGTGTGAACATGGCTTTGCCAGAATTTGGGACGTTGGTAATTCAATCGGCGACACCAGAACTAGCGGTTTTGCCGATTTTAGTTAGTCAGTCTCACGGAGACGTGGACTACGCCACTAATTTAGTGGTAACCAGCACCGTGCTGTTCGTGATCGTGGTTCCGATCCTGATGGAAATTATTAATTTTATTATGTAAGTAAAGGAAGCTATTGGATGGCTTCTTTTTTAGTTATATATTTATAATGTGGGAAATTAATTTAGTAGGAGTGAGAGACTTGAACGACAAAATTACCAAAGTAAAAGAGTACGCCAAAGAAAACATGAGTAAGGATAAGAGTGGGCACGGCTTTGACCACATCCAGCGGGTCGCAAACATGGTCTTACAGTTGATGGGGACCGAACCAGCTAACGGTGAAATTGCCCTGTCGGCTGCCTACTTGCACGACGTTTTTGACGACAAGTTGGTGGATGATCCAAACGCTAAAAGGGAGGAAGTCAAAAATAAGTTAGCTGAATTTGGTTTTAGTCCCGATGAGATTTTGCAGGTGATGGACATCATCAATCACATGTCTTTTAGTGACAACATCGAACACAAACAACCGTTATCAAAAGAGGGTCAAATCGTTCAAGATGCTGATCGATTAGATGCTCTGGGTGCGATTGGAATTGCGCGGGCCTTTCAGTATGGCGGGGCACATCATCGGACCATTTACGATCCGACAATTAAGCCACGGACTTTAACGACTAAGGCGGACTACCGTAATGCAACTGACGATACTACCATCAATCATTTTTACGAAAAGTTGTTTAAGATTGCGTCCGACTTAAATACCGATGCCGCCAAACAGATTGGGAAGAAGAGAACCCAGTACATGCGTGAATTTGTTGCTGAATTCAAAAACGAATGGGATGGATAAAAAAACGCCGATCCAAACGGATCGACGTTTTTAGTTTATTCAGTGATATCAGCAAAAGTTCCGTTGACTAATTTTTTGACGTCTTCGGCGTTGACCTTGACGGAACGACCAATCTGGCCTGACGACACGATGATGTCGCCCTGTTTTTGGGCTTCTTCATCGATGTAGATGGGATAACCCTTTTGTTCATAAATTCCGATGGGCGTGTTTGCGCCGTGCTCGTATCCGGTCGTATTAACTAGATCTTTTAGGGGAACCATGCCCACTTTTTTGTTGCCAGAAGCCTTAGCTAACTTTTTGTAACTCAAGCGTTCGTCTAAGGGAACCACTCCAATGACGGGACCAGTCGTTTTTCCGGTCAGTGCTAACGTCTTGTAAATTAAATGTTGATCAACATCAGCTTCGTTCGTGGTGATTTGTTGAACGTCGCCCTCTTGATGCGTGGCAAAAATCATCTGTTGAAAGGGAATTTGGTGTTTTTCTAGGATTTGTTCAACTAAGGTTTTGTGAACTTGATTCTTTTTTTTCTTTGACAAATGGCTCACCTCTCGGAGGTATTTTATCATATTAATAAAATATAAGTAAAAATTTCATTTACTTTTAATTCTTATTTATGTAGAATCAACGTGGAAGGAGATGCAAAGGAAAATGAGTGAAAAAGACGAGAAACAAGAACCAAAGAAAAAACATGCGCTGATTGAGTATGCGAACGGTAAATCCCTTCAAGAAATTAACGGGAGTGTTGATGTCCCTGAAGGATTAGGATTTTGGAAAACATTATTCATGTATTCAGGACCTGGAGCGTTAGTTGCGGTGGGGTACATGGATCCCGGAAATTGGTCAACGTCAATTACCGGTGGTCAAAACTTTGGATACTTGCTGATGTCAATTATCTTGATTTCAAGTTTGATCGCGATGTTACTTCAATACATGGCGGCTAAACTTGGTATCGTGACACAAATGGATTTAGCGCAGGCGATTCGTGCAAGAACTAGTAAGACATTGGGGGTTGTCCTTTGGATAACAACTGAGTTAGCGATTATGGCGACCGATATCGCGGAAGTTATCGGTGCCGCGATTGCTTTGTACTTGCTGTTCCATATTCCATTGTTGATTGCCGTTTTGATTACGGTTCTAGATGTTTTGGTACTGTTATTACTTACTAGTATTGGATTTAGAAAGATTGAAGCCATTGTTGTTTGTTTGATTTGTGTTATCTTCTTGGTATTTGCCTATGAAGTTGCCCTTTCAAACCCACGTTGGTCACAGGTCTTCTTGAACTTAGTTCCAAACATTAAGACGGTTCAAACTCATCCATATGTTGGAGGTCAGACTCCATTAAGTGGTGCCTTAGGTATCATTGGTGCTACCGTTATGCCACATAATCTATACTTACATTCTGCCATTTCCCAGACCAGAAAAACTGATAATAACGACGAGGATTCAGTGGCACGTTCAGTTAAGTTTTCAGCCTGGGACTCAAACATCCAATTATCAATGGCATTTTTTGTTAATGCCTTGCTATTAATCATGGGTGTTGCGGTCTTCAAGTCTGGTGCCGTTAAAGATCCTTCATTCTTCGGTTTGTTTGAAGCCTTGAAGAATCCTGAATTTATGACCAATCCATTACTAGCAAGTGTTGCTAAGACCGGAGTTCTTTCAATTCTGTTTGCCGTTGCCTTGCTTGCTTCTGGTCAAAACTCAACTATTACTGGGACCTTGACCGGACAGGTGGTTATGGAAGGTTTCATTCACATGAGAATGCCTTTGTGGGCCCGTCGTTTGGTTACCCGTGTTATCTCAATCATCCCAGTTGTTATCTGTGTGCTTTTGAGTAGTGGGAAACCAGCGGTTCAGGAACATGAAGCGCTAAATACGCTGATGAATAACTCGCAGGTCTTCTTAGCGTTTGCCTTGCCGTTCTCCATGTTGCCACTTCTGATCTTTACCGATAGTAAGTTTGAAATGCGTGGGAAACGATTCGTTAATGCCCTCTGGGTTAAAATTGCTGGTTGGGCCTCTGTAATTGCTTTGACTTTCTTGAACCTCTATGGTTTGCCAAGTCAGATTGTCAGTTTCTTTGGTGATAATCCAACTCCAGCTCAAACCGACATGGGGAACTGGATTGCCTACATTTTGATTGTTCTAGTTCTGGCCCTCTTGACCTGGGTCGTTTGGGACTTGTACAAGAGTAACAGACGTTTCATGAAAGAGCATCAGAACGCAGAAAAAGAAGTCGATCAGTACGAATAATTAACTAAAGAATAGAACTTCGATTCGATCGAAGCTCTTTTTTTTAGCCAAAATTTATTATTTTTAATATGTTAAAATAATGGTTAAGAAACGTCTAATAAGGAGTATTGAATGGCTGATCTAGTTTATAAACGGGTAATGGATGACTTAAAAAAGAAGATTGAATCCAACTACTTCAAAAATAATCGTTTGCCGGATGAACGGACGTTAAGTTCGAGGTACCACGTCAGTCGGAGCTCGGTTAAACAGGCTTTAGGGATCCTAGCGGAACAGGGGATTATCTTTAAAAAACGTGGCTCTGGGACCTTTATTAATCCACTTTATTTGAAGAATAAATCCATTTTTAGTTATGAGGGATCGAACCTTGGAATTACCAATAATCTAAAGATTGAGGGGTACGACCCTAAAATTGATTTATTAGAATTTAAAGTGGTTGCGCCCACCGCTGAAATTTTGGAAGATCTTTTTCTAAATCAAGGTGATGAGGTGTATGAGATTAAACGCCTCCGCTCGGTTGACTCGACACCGATTATTATTGAGTCGGGTTACATTCCGGTTAAAGTGGCGCCCAAGATGAGTGAGCGAGTGGTTAAGGGTTCAATTTTTAACTATTTGGAGGAGAAGTTGAATAAGACGGGAACCAAATCTTACATGTCGATTGAGGCTCAACCGTCCACAATTGATGATCAAAGACTATTGAACTTAAAACCTGATGAACCCGTCGTGGTCATGGGTGGAATTTTCTTTTTAGACGATGGGACCCCGTTTGAGATTTCCAACATGCGCATTCATTATAAGTACTTTAATTACAACACGTTTGTTGATTTGAATAACTAGGATCGGCTTCTACTCAATTTTTTGAGTTAGTCCAAAAGTGATATAATAGAATTGTTGTAAGCACGTACATTAGTTCAGAATTAACGTAATGTAAGAATGTACGAAGAGATTTAAAAGAGTGCCAATGCTGGCAAAAAAGGAAGTATTAAGATGGCGAAAAAGAACGTTAGAGTTAGATATGCACCAAGCCCAACTGGTTTTTTACACATCGGAAATGCACAGTCTGCTTTATTTAATTATCTGTTTGCAAAACATTTCAACGGAACGATGGTTCTTCGAATCGAAGATACTGATTTAAAGCGCAACGTTGACAGTGGTGAAAAAAGCCAGATGGACAACTTGCGCTGGTTAGGGATTGACTGGGATGAGGGTCCTGATAAGCCTAATCCTAAGTACGCTCCCTACCACCAGACCGAGCGAAGAGCTTTGTATGATAAATACATCAGTGAATTGATGGACAAAGGTCTGGCATACAAGGACTTTGCCACTGAAGACGAACTAAAAGAGATGCGGGAAAAGCAACGGGCTAATAAAGAGGCTCCACATTACGATGGGCGTTGGTACGGTGCCTCTGAAGCTGATATTCAAGCCGCTGAAGATAAAGGATTACCTTACACAATTCGTTTACATTTGCCAAAGGATCATACCTACGAATGGGACGATATTGTTAGAGGCAAAGTTGAATTTAACTCTGACAACTTAGGTGGCGATTTTATCATTCAGAAGAGTGATGGATTACCAACCTACAACTTTGCCGTGGTGGTTGATGATCACCTAATGGACATCACCGACGTTTTAAGGGGTGACGATCACATTGCTAACACGCCGAAGCAAATGGCCGTTTATGATGCGTTAGGATGGCAACACCCTAACTTCGGTCACATCTCACTGATTTATAATCCGAAGACCGGTAAAAAATTAAGTAAGCGTGACAAGGATACGTTGCAGTTTATCAGTGAGTACAAGCGTGAAGGGTACTTGCGTGAAGCAATCTTTAACTTCATCGCATTTCTTGGTTGGTCACCGGTTGGTGAAAAGGAAATCTTTTCAAAGGACGAACTGATTAAGGCGTATGATCCAAAGCGGATGTCAAAATCACCAGCCTTCTTTGATCAACACAAATTAGACTGGATTAATTCGCAGTACATTAAGAGCATGCCTTCCAGCGAGCTTGCCGATCGAGTAGTTGAACTCGTTGACGAGGGACAGACCGACATTGCCAAGAAGATCCAGGAAGACGACATTCCCAATCTTCACGATTACGCTGAACAGGTGATTGATATTTACAAACACAGTGTGTTCAAGTTGACGGAAATCATGGAATACATTGATTTCTATTACAACATTTTGGGTCAAAACATTGATTACTCAAAGTTAAGCGACTTTTCACACGATGATTTAGAGAAGTTATTCAATGCGCTAGAAGACAAGATTCATGAGGCCAGTGAGAATGGTCAAAATAAGGGTCTTGATTATGGCCCAATTGTTAATGAGGTTGGCAAAGAAACGGGGATGAAGGGTAAACAACTCTACTTCCCATTAAACGTCATCTTTACCGGGGACACGTCTGCTCCTCAAGTTGCCCAAATTATGGGACTATTTTCTCCATCGGTGATTAGTGCGTTAATTAATAAAGCACTCCGTGGAATTGAATAAAATATTTTAAGTCTCCGATTGAAAAATTGGAGACTTTTTTGGTGCTTAAAATTGCTTGAAATTAGGGTTTTTAAGGGCTTTAAATTGGTTCGTATCAATTGTCGAAATGGTTGACATTTCACCAAAAGTCTTTATCATAGTTGTTGTAGGTAAGCCAATAAGTTTGGCGCTTTCAAAAACAGATTAGATCCAGCTCGAAAACGAGCTGCCGATTATTTAAAAGGAGTGTTATAGCATGGCAGTAGATTATGATTCCAAATCATATTTTGAAAAAATGCAACAATACTGGAATACTGCAAATTACTTGTCAGTAGGTCAGCTATTTTTACGTGCTAATCCTTTGCTTAAGAAGCCTTTGACTTCTGAAGATGTAAAGGTTAAGCCAATTGGACATTGGGGAACAATTGCCTCACAAAACTTTGTTTACACCCATTTGAACCGTGTCATCAACAAGTATGACCTTAATATGTTCTATATTGAAGGTTCAGGTCACGGTGGCCAAGTTATGGTTTCAAATTCTTACATGGATGGTAGCTACACAGAAATCTATCCTAAGATTACTCAAGATGAAACCGGAATGGCTCGCCTGTTCAAGCAATTCTCATTCCCAGGTGGAATTGCATCACATGCTGCACCTGAAACTCCAGGTTCAGTTCATGAAGGTGGAGAATTAGGTTACTCACTTTCACATGGTGTTGGTGCGATCTTTGATAACCCAGATGTTATCGCTGCCGTTGAAATCGGTGACGGTGAATCAGAAACTGGTCCTTTGGCTGGTTCATGGATGTCAAGTAAGTTCATCAACCCCGTTACTGATGGTGCTGTTTTACCAATCATTAACTTAAATGGATACAAAATTGCTAACCCAACTGTCTTAGGTCGAATGACTGACGAAGACATTACTAAGTACCTTGAAGGAATGGGCTGGAAGCCTCGTTTCGTTGAAACCAACATGCCTTACGGTACTGACCAAATGGAAACTCACGAAAAGCTTGCTAAAGTTATGGATGCTTCAATTGAAGAAATTAAAGCTATTCAAAAGAACGCTCGTGAGAACCAAACTGCAGAAACTGCTACAGAACCAAAATGGCCAATGATCATCTTCCGTTCACCTAAGGGTTGGACTGGTCCTAAGAAGAACGCTGAAGGTCTTCCAATCGAAGGCTCATTCAGAGCTCACCAAGTTCCACTACCTCTATCAGCAGATGACATGGGTACTGCTGACGAATTCGTAGAATGGATGAAGAGTTACAAGCCTGAAGAATCATTTGATGAAAATGGTACTTTAAAGCCATACCTTAGAGAATTAGCTCCTAAGGGTAACAAGCGGATGTCAATGAACCCAATCACTAACGGTGGTATTGATCCTAAGCCTTTGGACTTACCAGATTACCGCGATTACGCTCTTGATATTCAAACTCCAGGTGCTACTGAAAACGAAGACATGGTTGTTTGGTCAGAATGGCTACGTGACGTTACTAAGAGAAACCCTAATAACTTCCGTGGCTTTGGTCCTGATGAAACATGGTCTAACAGATTATGGCACTTATTCGATGTAACTCGTCGTCAATGGTTGCCAAAGATCAACCCTCCATATGACGAATACATGGCTCACTATGGTCGTTTGATTGATTCACAACTATCAGAACACCAAGACGAGGGTTGGCTTGAAGGTTATGTAATCACTGGTCGTCATGGATTCTTCGCAACTTACGAAGCATTCGGTCGAGTAGTAGATTCAATGCTTACCCAACACTTCAAGTGGTTGAGAAAAGCTTCTGAACTCGAATGGAGAAACAAGTATCCTTCATTGAACTTCATCGATTCATCAACGGTATTCCAACAAGATCACAATGGTTACACTCACCAAGATCCAGGTATGATTACTCACTTGGCTGAAAAGAAACCTGAGTTCATCCGTGAATACTTCCCAGCTGACGCAAACACATTATTGGCTGTAGGTAACGAAGCATTTGATAGTTACGAAAGAATTAACTTGATTACTACTTCAAAGCACCCACGTCCACAATGGTTTAACATTGACGAAGCTTCTAACCTTGTTAAGAATGGTCTTGGCTACATTGACTGGGCTTCAACTGACAATGGTGAAGAACCTGACGTTGTTATGGCATCTGCTGGTGTTGAATCAACTCTTGAAACTCTTGCCGCAATTTCAATCTTGCACAAGCGCTTCCCTGAAATGAAGATTCGTTACATCAACGTTGTTGATTTGCTTAAGTTACGTAACCCAGAACTAGACCCTCGTGGTATTAGTGACAAGGAATTCGATCAACTCTTTACTAAAGACAAACCAGTTGTATTCGCATTCCACGGTTTCGAAGATATTATCAGAACCATCTTCTTTGATCGTCACAACAAGAACGTTCACGTTCATGGATACCGTGAAAATGGTGACATTACTACACCATTTGACATGCGTGTCTTGAACCAATTAGACCGATTCAATTTGTCTAAGGAAGTTGTTTCCGATATTCCAGAATACGCCCTTAAGGGTACTGGATTTATCCAAGAAATGAACAACATGCTCGACAAGCACGACCACTACATTAGAGAGTACGGTACCGACTTGCCAGAGGTTGTTAACTGGAAATGGGAACCACTTAAAAAATAATTAATTTAGACGATTAATTAGAAAAGAGTGAACTCATAAGAGTTCGCTCTTTTTGTTTACATATTGAATTCAGGCGGTAGTGGGGCAATAACTTCAAGTGGCTGATGGTAGAACGGTGTCATCATTTGGACCCGCCAAGAATGAAGCAACATGGGACGATTAGGATCGCCGTTCGGGGCGTACAGGGGATCATCAATGATCGGATGACCAATATAAGCCAGATGCACCCTGATTTGATGGGTTCGCCCAGTTTGAAGTTGTAAGGCCACGAGGGTTTTGTCCGCATTCGTTTTTATTACCTTGTAGTTTGTAATGGCGGATTTGGAATTCGGTCCGTTAATTTGACGTTTGCGCTTGTCATAAGGATCAAACCCAATTGGTTGATTGATTTGGCCTGATTTAGTCTGAAAATGACCATGCACCCACGCCAGATAGGTTCGTTTGACCGCCTTATCTTCAATCATTTTGACTAGGATGGGAACCACGGCTGGATTCTTGCCGATGATAAGGGCACCACTGGTTTGTTGATCTAAGCGATGAACCATGTAAGCGTCGTTTGTTGGTTGAAGGTAATTTGAAGCAAAGTTCAGCGTGGTACCAATCTCGTGAGGTTGATTGGCATGGGTCTTGTCGCCGCGATTTTTGTTTACGATTAAAAAGTCAGAGTCTTCGTAAACAACGTTCAGTGGTTTCGATGAATTTGGCGGAACGTGTGGGAACGGTGCTTTAAAATCGGCAGCAATAAATTCGAGTGAGACGCGATCATTTTGCTTAACCAGAAAGTTCATGGGCAGATACTGACCGTTAATTAACACGCGGTGATTTTTTCTTAGTGAAAAAATCAAATGCTTGGGAATTAAGAGATATTCGTGCAGATACGCCCGGACGGTTTGTTGATCAAATGATTTAGGAACGGTTAATTCATATTTCCATTTCTTCATAAAATTCCTCAAAAAATTTCTCAAAATAAAAAACCCACTTAATAAGTGGGTAGAGATTTTGTGACTATTTAACTACTAATACGTCTTGAGTAGCAGCACGTGTGACGTAGCTAGTGACCGAGCCAACCATCAAACGTTCAACGGCTGAAAGACCAGTAGCACCGATGATGATTAAGTCATCGTGGTGATCGCTTGGAAATTCCTTGGCAATGACTTTCTTAGGATTGCCAAAACGCATATGGATTGATACGTCGGTTACCCCAGCGTCAATTGCTTGTTGTTTCAAAGTTTCAAGAATCTTTTTTGTCTTATCAGTTAACTGGTAAACAGCGTCGGCGGTAATTGCATCCCCGTAACTACGGTTGAATTGGTTAACTTCAATTACATTTAAAATATCTAAGTGACTGTCATTTTGTTTAGCCATTGTGATTGCACGACTCATAACAGGCATTGTATCTTCAGCACCATCCACCGGTGCTAAAATCCTCTTGTAATTCTTGGCCATTTAGCTCACCTCATTTGTTTTCTTATACACTAACTATACCATGTTTTAAGAATTTACGTAACGGATTTAGCTAAAACAAAAATTGTTGGTATCAAATTAAGAAGTTCGTTATACTGAAGCTAAAAGGATGAGTAAAATGAAAAGAAAACAGACGTTAACGTGGGCGCTTATTTCACTGATACTGTTCTGGATCGTAAACATGGTTATGACCATGCCAATCATGAAATTAACGGTTAAGACAAGTGTCAGTGGCTTAGTTCGCACGTCAGCAATTGCGGCCGTTATGTATCTGATTCCGATGATTCTGGTTGCGTTTAAAAGTCGTTTAGGATATTATTTGTTGGCAGCCGTTCAGGTCATTTACACGATTGGCTTAATTGCAGCGATTATTGCGATGATTACCATTAGTCATGCGACGTGGCCACTTCGAATTGCCGTTATAGTGCTGGTAGTAGGAGCCATTGGTGTAAATATTTACTGGTTCACGATTGCTTATCAGGTCCGAAAGGCGACGACGAAAGAGCGTGTGGCCCATTATATGAAGTTTAGAAAATAAAGTTAGGTGAATGAAATGAAAATTGATGAAAAAGAGTTTGTTGAAGCGGCTGGAAATGATGATTTTCAGAAACAAGAGTCGGAAGTGTCTTTGAAAGATTTACAATCTGACCTAAAGGGAAACCTGAAGAAGATGACTGATTTTATCGCAAGTAATTTGAAAGAAGACAGTATTGCTAGTGCGGAAATCAACGTTTCTGATCATGACATTCAGCTGAAATTGCAAACTTCGGTCATTAATTTACCGTTAGACTACGCCAAAAACATTGCCAAGATAACGGTGGGAGATGGAATGAAGCCTGTCAACGTTTATATGATTATTGCCTCACCAGATGTCAACCGTTCCAAGATGCGAATTGATGAGTTGGCGGATTCAACTAGTTTTGAAAAAGAGCCCGATGGGACTTATTTGGCGCAGTTTGTTGACTGGACTCAGGATAAATTAGATCAGATTGCGGCTAATGAACAGGATGATGAAAGTTCCAAATAGCTTTTAATTGCTAATTATGATATAATAATCGTATGCGAAGAGCCGAGCAGACTTTTTAGTCTGATTGTGGGAACCATGTTTATCTGCCGGATTGCAGATGGTTTGGTTAGCAGGTGATGTGAACACCTAGTTAGTCCGTCTGATTTGTTCAGATGCCAAAAAAGAGCTTCCAACTTTTGTTGGAGGCTCTTTTATTTTGCTAAATAAACGTGATCTTGGATTAAATCGAAGTTTGAATAGCGTTGATTCAGGTTCTTAATCCCCTCGTCATCATAAAGTTGTGCATTCTGCCAGAATTCCTTTGAATCGGTGGCGCCATTCTTTTCACCAATGACGATCAGTTTAATGTCACGATTTGATTTTCTGATTGCTTCAAGAAGTTCATTATCGATTGGGACACCATCTGGAGACCACGACATAATTACGTAGTCAATCTGGTCTTGATACTTGTTAAATGCGTCTAGTGCGGATAACTTTTCCACGTTAGTCACGGGGTGGCGACCAGTTTCGTTCTCGTTTTGCCAATCTAAGCTGTCAGTTGCGATGACGGTTGCGTGGTTGTCACGAAGTCCCTTTGAGATGTAGCCGTTCCCTGCCATTACTTCAAGGGCAGGATGACCGTCTAAGTATCTTGCGAGATGGTAGGTAAACGATGAAGAAATGTAGGCCCACATCCCGTATTGATTTTCGAGATAATCACGAAAGTCACGCAGGTGCTTATCAAGGTCAGATAGATCGCCTGAAAGCTGGTTCCACTCGGAATCACCTCGAGGATCATTCATGGCGTACTTGGAATTGATTTTTTGATAAATTTGATCCTGAATGTTATCGGGAAGAATCAGCTTGGGTAGGTCTTGAGGTAGTCTACCATCCGTTAGTAATTGGTCGGCCGCTAAAACATTGTTAATCAAGTACTTGATCTCAGGATACTCCCGATACTCGTCACGATAGTGTTCCATTTGATGAATGTACGGTGGAGTTGCCCGTTTCAGCTGATGACGTTTTTTAAGTTTTTTTCTGAGTTTACGTTTATCCATGTGGTGTCCTTAGTAGTGTAAATCAAGCGATTCTTGGTGATTTTTGTGGTCATCATCACGGTTTTGTTTGCCGTGAAGGTAGCCGTTGATAAGTTGAAAAATCTCGTACCGATCGTTGTTGTTAATGGCTTCGCCGTTAAAGAAGAGTTGCTTTCCAGAGATAAATAGCTTGGAAAGATCGGATTCTTCATGGTCAACTCGGCCACTCAAATAATCCATTGATACACCAAAAAATTCAGCTAATTTTTTGACTTCAATGTAAGAAGGATTACGGATTCCACGTTCCCAGTTACCGATTTGTGAGGCGGTATTCTCATGCTCTTTGTCAGTGGGAAACATTGTGTTTAATCCGTTTGCAAGGTCAGTCAATGTGATTTTCTGACCAGTTCGTAAAGCTCTGAGTCTTTCAGGAAACATAGAATCACTCCTTAATACCATTATACTTCATGATATCATCAAAAAGCACGAGTGACTTATTTTAAAATAAAGATTTAAATGTTATTATTTAAATAGATTAAAATGAATTGAAAAGAAAGGAAGTGTCAAATTGATAACTTCCATTGCGATTATTATTGCCCTCTTACTTGGAGCAGCGTGTGGCTATTACGTACGAAGAAACCACATCGACAAGGGACTGATAGCCGCCAGAACCGCCGCTAGTAAGATTAAGGATAATAACCAAGTTAAGATTAATGATACTAAAAGAAAACTTGAAGATAAAAGCAAAGCAGCTGCTGAGAAATATCGTAAAGAAGAAGAAACTGAACTCGATGCCCAAGTTCAAGAGAATGAGAGTCGCAGACTACGAGTTGATCATAGAGAAAAAAGCCTGGAGACTTCCATTGCCCGCTTGGACAAATCAGAGGCCGCTTTAACAACTAAAAAGAACAGTAATCACCTTTTAGTTGAAAACCTTAAAAAAGCTCGTAATGATGTCTTAGAACTTGAGCAGCAAAGAAAACAAGTCATCCACGATCGGGGTGAGTTAACTGAAAGTCAGGCCAAACAACTCGTCTTGGCCAGCCTGGAAGCTGATTTAAAACGTGATTTCGATACTACCGTTAAGGAAAATAACGACTTAATGGCGTTTAACGCTGCCAAACAGGCTCGTAATCTTATGATTGAAGCAGTTCAAGAGGGACCAGTTGATGTTCCTCGTGACCACATTGAGCGCTCTGTGATCATTCCAGATGCTGGGATGCGTGCCAAGATTACGGGTAAAGATGACCAACGATTGCGGCTAATTGAGACCCTTACCGGGGTTGACTTAATCTTTGATCCAGAACACCCGGAAACACTGATCATTAATACCAGTGATCCGGTTAGAAGAGAGATTGCGCGCAATTCCATTAACGATCTGTTGGCCATTAAACAAGTTAATAATGGTGTGATTGAAAATGAAATCAACCAAACGCAACAGGAAGTTTTGGATGAACTAAGGAAGACCGGTGAGATGACCGTGAGTCACTTGCACCTTGGCTGGGTTCATCCGGACCTAATGAAGACGGTTGGACGCTTGAAGTTTCGAACGTCGTATGGTCAAAACGTCTTAGAGCATTCCATTGAAGTTGCCGAATTATCAGCTGTGATGGCTGCTGAGCTTGGTTTAGATGTGAGAATGGCTAAACGAGCTGGATTATTCCATGATATCGGAAAGGCGATTGACAGGGAGGTCTCTGGAACGCACGTTGAACTAGGAGTTAAGTTGACCCAGGCGTACGGTGAAGACCCGATTGTCATAAACTCGATTGCGTCTCATCATGGTGACGTTGAACCAGATAACCCATACGCTATTTTGGTTGCGGTGGCTGATGGAATGTCAGGAGCTCGACCAGGTGCTAGAAGCGAATCGGTCGAGGAGTACATCAATCGACTAAAGAGTCTGGAAAAGATTGCCAATGAACATCCGGGCGTTAAGGATAGTTACGCCATTCAGGCCGGTCGTGAGATTCGAATCATGGTCGATCCAAAGAAGGTTGACGACACGCAGAGTAGTGAGTTAACCAATGAAGTAAAGGACCAGATTGAAAACGAATTGACCTATCCTGGTAAGATTAAGGTGACTACGATTCGGCAGTTACAAGCCGTTCAGTACGTGGGCGGTAAACCTAAAAATAATAAGAAGAAAAAAGTTGGCTAAAAAAATTCTTTACCACTGATGATATTTACGTGGTAAAGAATTTTTTTATTTGATCACTTTAAAGTTTTGTTGGGTGTTGGCGTCGACTACGGGATGGTCCTGAAGGTACTTCGCAATCAAATTACTCATGGTAATGGTGTTATAGGAAATGATCTTACTCTCATCATACATTGGATAGTGTCCGCCACCAACGGCGCGGTACGCGTTTAAGACAATTTTTAAGGGCTGATGGTCTAAAACGGGGCGACCGTGATAGGTTAAGTTAACGATTCTGGAACCAATCGGCCGGGAGACGTCAATGGTATAATCAATGCCAGCGTACATGTCATAGTTATAGTCCCGATGTTTCGGATAAGTGTACGCCGGGTTAACGATGATTTGATTGTCCTTTAAGGCAAAGTAGTCAGCCGTTTTTTCAAGGGCAGCTTTTAAGTCCGCTCCAGTAATGTTTAAGACCGCTAACGTGTTTGGATAGACATAGTTGGTGATGATGTTTCTCATGGTGATTGGATTTTCGAATCCATGGGCTTCGTCGGTAAAGAGCGCGGTTGCCGAAATATCAACTCCCATCGTCTCCATTTGGACCCTTTGAATGAAATTGATAAAGGCCGATCCATGCGTTCTAACTTCGAAAGGATCTTTATATTTGAGATTGCCCTTAATCTTTGAGAGTGGTTTGGAGAGCCATTTTTCAACGTCTTGGTCGACTGGATCAACGACGTTTTTGGTCGGTTGAAATGGTTTATTTTGAGCCGTTGAGATTAGTTTGGCATTACTATCAAACACCGTTTTATCGTCATCATTAATATCAAGGGTGATTTGGCCCACGTAATCACCACGATGTCCGGGTTGAACGTACGGAACGCCAAAGAGATGGTTAGCGAGCTTTCGGTGCTGGTGACCCGTCACTAAAGCATCAATTCCGGGAACTTTTTTTAAAATTTGATAACTTTCGTTTTCGCCAGTGAATTTTTCACTAAGTTTACCGACCTTGTCTCTTTCAAACCCCCCGTGATACAAAATAACCACTACGTCAGCCTTTTGGCGAAGAATTGGGACGTATTTTTGGGCCGTTTCTAGACCAGATTTAAACTTAAGCCCTTTGACGTTGGCTTTATTTTCCCACTGGTTAATGGCCTGAGTAGTCAGTCCCAAGACTCCAACCTTTAGATCCCCAAAGTCTTTAATGGCATATGCCGATCCAAAGGCTGGCTCATCCTTTTCGTTTAGGATGTTGGCGCAAATAAACTGACGTTTAGTGTTTTTGATGGTATTTTTGAGGTAGCTTTGTCCGTAGTTAAATTCGTGATTACCGAGCGAGCCAAAGTCATAGTCAATCGTATCGTATGCTTCGTTAATCGCTTGAGCACTTGGAAGCTTTAAAACTTCGGCCGTGTAGTAGGCGAGAGGAGACCCCTCTAAAAAATCACCATTATCTAAAATTAAGGTGTGGTCGAAGCCCTCCTGTTCGTGCTTAATTGTGGTTGCTGCCTTTTCTAAACCAAAGGGCATATTTTCATTTGGTTTAACGTAATTTGTTGGCGCTAAATAACCGTGAATATCGCTCGTACATAGTATTTTGAGTTTCATAGTTTGGCCTCTCCCTTTTATATAGTACAAATTATAATATTTATTAAGGAAAGTGTAAATAAAAGCTAGAAATCAGGCTTTATTTAAGTTTAAAATAACGTTGACGAAGTAATAATATATGATACAATTTAGTTGTTTAATAAGTACATTCGTACTCATTTAAACAAGTCATGTTAAATGTTAGACATGAGGAGGTTATTACATGTTGAATTTATATGTTGCACCAAGCAGCGCATCAAGTCGTAAAGCACGTGCTTGGTTGAAAGACCATAATATTCCATTTAAGGAACGAAACATCAATTCAAACCCACTTAACGCTGACGAAGTAAAACAAATTCTTCGTTTAACCGAAAATGGCAGTGAGGATATTATTTCAACAAGATCAAATGTTTTTAAGAAACTGCACTTGAACTTAGATGACTTATCTTTAACCGAGTTAGTTGATTTATTAGTAAAGTACCCTGACCTAATCAAGCGTCCGATCATTTTTGATGACAAACGTCTTGAAGTTGGCTATAACGAAGAAGAAATTAGACGGTTCTTACCGCGAGATGTTCGTGAAGCAGAATTGAGACAATTAGAGTCGAAGTTAACTTCTTAAGATATGAAAACGCCCGGTATGGGCGTTTTTTTATGAATAATTTAAATGATGAGGAATTAATATGATTAAAATGATCGCGCTCGATCTTGACAACACACTGCTTACAAGTGATAAGAAGATCAGTAAAATAAACGAAGACGAGTTAAAAAAATTACACCGACAGGGGATCAAAGTGGTGCTCTGTACTGGTCGTCCAATTAATGCCATTTGGAAGTACATTAAGCAACTGGACCTTGATGAGCCAGATGACTATACCATCACCTTTAATGGCGGGCTCGTGGTTCGAAATGCCGATAAGTATGAATTATTTAAGCGTGGGATGAATCGAGATGCGTTCAAATTACTCTATGAGTACGCTCAAAGAAACGGCCTCCCATTAGATATTCTTGATTTTACCCAGGTCTATCCAATCTCTGATTTAAAACCGTCGATTTATCAACAAATGTTGAATGCTGACATGCAGTTTGTACCAACTAAGTTTTCTGAGATGCCAGACGAAAGTTACTCTAAGGCGGTTATCGCAGCCGAACCAGACGTTCTTGATAAAGCGGTTAGTGAGATGCCCAAAGATGTGAAAAAGCAGTATCACATTGTTCGTTCACAACCCAAAATCTTAGAGTTTTTGGCACCCAGTGTTGATAAAGCTTATGGATTAGGCGCCTTGCTTAGTCACTATGGTGATGATTTTTCTAATCTAATGGCATTTGGTGATGCTGAAAACGATGCCGGGATGATTAAGAAGGCCAAGGTTGGAGTTGCGATGGCAAATGCGCAGGAACCGATCAAGAAAATCGCGACGGATGTCACCAAATCGAATGACGATGATGGCGTGGCAGTTTTTTTAAAGAAGTATTTTAAAGCGGACCAATAAATATAAGCACAACGAATAAAAAAATGAGCTAAACAATTATGTTTAGCTCATTTTTATTTAGTTTTACATGGTTTCAAACGCATTATTCATATTTTTCATAAATTCTTTTAGGTAACGTTTGGAGTCAACCGCCACAGCTACCTTAACGTTGGTGTGAGGATCATCTAATCGATTCTTGTCACCAATCGTTCTAGCATAGTATGCGTCTGGTTTAGTAGTGACGATCATGTTCATGTCGATAAATTTTACGAAACTAGGATCAACGGCGACGCCAACCGCAAGTGGGTCATGGAGCGAGCAGCCACCAAGTTCCGGATACATATCAGCGTAGATGTTGATGTAGAAATCCACGATGTCGGCCATTTTCTTTCCAGCCATTGTCCCAGATTCACGCCACTTTTGGGTTTCTTGCTTGGTCAAAAGGGTTCGTAACGTCACGTCAAGGCCGACCATGTTGATGTGAAGGTTACTAGTAAAAACTGCGTTGGCTGAGATGGCATCTTGGTTGATGTTGGCCTCGGCGACGGGGGTGACATTGCCTGGAACGGTTAAAGCACCGCCCATTAAAGTCACATTGCCAACCTTCTCCATGGCTTTTGGTGCTTGTTTGATTGCTTTGGCTAAGTTAGTAAGAGGACCAGTTGGCACAATCGTTAGATTGTTGCCGTATTTTTGAGCGGATTCAATCATGAAATCGACGCCGTTTTGGCTTTGAACCGCACCGCTTGGTTCGGGAAGGTCGACGTCGCCAATCCCATTTTCACCGTGAATGTCAGCGCTGACTTGCATTCTGACATAATCTTCACTTAATGGATGAGTTTCACTAATGAAGACCGGAACGTCTGAAGCACCAAGTAAATCTAAAATCTTAAGGGTATTAACGGCTGCCCGTTCGGCTTCGATGTTGCCAAACGAAGCAATGACCCCGATTAAATCAATCTCCGGATTGCCAACCGCGTAGGTTAGTGCCATTGAGTCATCGATTCCAGTATCAAGGTCCAAAATCATTTTTTTGGTACTCATTTAAAGTCCTCCTATATAACTTCAGTTACAGTACAACTTTATAATACTTTAATATGTGGGAAATTGCGATAGATATGAGATTGGTTTTTTTATTTTGTCTTCGCATGGTAAACTTTGATTAAAGATAAAATTAGATAAAGAGTGATAAAAATGGAAAATATGTACGATATAACAATTATTGGTGGCGGTCCCGTTGGGATGTTTGCGGGGTTTTACGCTGGCTTGCGGGATGCTAAAACACAGATTATTGAGAGTCTCCCTGAACTTGGGGGCCAGGTCAAAGCGCTTTATCCTGAAAAGACCATTTTGGACGTTGCTGGTTTTGCGGGTGTCACGGGTGACGAGCTGATTGCACGATTGCAAAAGCAACTTGACACCGTTGATGTTGACCAAAAGGTCGAAAGTAAAGTACTCGATGTGACCAAGAAAGACGGTTATTTTGAGATTGAAACCAGTAAGGGAACCACTAAGAGTAAAACCGTCATCATTGCGACCGGAAACGGTGCCTTTAAGCCGCGTGAACTACGGGCTGAAAATGCCGAAGAACTCACTGGGAAACGCCTTTTTTACAGTATCAATGATTTAAACCAGTTCAAGGGGCGAGACGTCATGGTCGCTGGTGGTGGTGATTCCGCCGTTGACATGGCTTTAATGCTGGAACGGGTTGCAAATAAGGTGTTTTTATTGCACCGTAGGGACGAATTTCGTGGTCTTGAGTACATGGTTGACCGATTGAAAGAATCATCAGTTGAGGTGGTTACCCCATACTTGATTAAACGACTGGATGAGGTTGATAATCGTCTAAGGGTTACCAGTAAAAAGGTTAAGACTGAAGATGACGAGATGGAAATGATGGTGGATGATCTCGTGGTGAACTACGGGTTTATTTCGAATAATCGCCAGTTAAAGGAATGGCAGATTCAACCAGCCCTTGATCATCGCTTACTTGAGGTTGATCAATCTTTTGAGACCAGTGTGCCAGGGGTCTTTGCGATTGGGGATCAGATCACTTATCCCGGCAAACAAGACTTGATTGCGACTGGATTTGGTGAAGCTCCCACCGCCATTAATGTTTTAATGAAAGAAATTTATCCCGACCGAAGGGGACCCGTCCACAGTACTTCGCTTCACCGTAAGTAGGTTCAAGGAGGACAAATGTTGTGAAATCATTAACATGATGCTATCATGAAACTAGTTGAAATTTCTTAACTGGAGGATGATGGTCATGACAAATGAAGTATTTCCCTTATTTTTAAAACCTGTTTTACAGAATAAGGTGTGGGGTGGCACCGAACTAAAACGGTATCACTATCAGTTAGATAGTGACCACGTTGGGGAGGCGTGGATTGCTTCGACCTATGGTGATGACTTATCAATGGTTGAGAATGGACCCTACGAGGAAAAAACTTTAAAAGAAGTTTGGAAGAAACATCCGGAACTATTTGGTGGGCATCCGGCTCACGCATCCTTTCCACTATTGGTTAAAATTTTGGATGCCAAGGAAAACTTGTCAATTCAAGTTCATCCAAGTGACAAAAACGCGCAGAAATATTTTAACGAAAAGAATGGGAAGACTGAATGTTGGTACATTTTAGACACCAAGCCAGATTCAAAGGTTTACTACGGTCATTCTGCCAAAAGTAAGGACGAGATTCGGCAGGCGATTAAAGACCACCAGTTAGACCAGATTCTCGAAACAAAAACGGTTCAACCAGGTGAGATGATTTACGTACCAGCGGGGACGCTTCATTCTTTGGGAGCAGGCATTGTTGCTCTTGAAGTCGAACAAAATTCTGATAACACGCTTCGGTTTTATGATTTTGAACGGGTGGATCAGAAGACAGGGAAGAAGCGACCACTTCAAGTAGAAGATGCCATTAAGGTGACGAACACCCCGAATGTTCTACCAGACCCCAAGCAAACCCAACTGGTTGTCGATCCAGATAATCCAGCTCGGACGCGTCTATTGAAGTCAAAGTACTTTAATGTTTATCAAATTGTGGTTCACGGTCAAACCGAAATTAAGGACATGCAGACTTATTCAGTGAACGTTGTTATTGACGGGACGGGGACGCTAATTGTTGATAACCAATCATATTCGCTTGAAAAGGGTAGTACCTACATTTTGCCGGTGCAAGCCAAAACGTATCAGTTAAAGGGGAACCTCCGAATTATTCAAACAACCGCAAACTAAGATATGACAAAATACCACTATCTCAATGATAGTGGTATTTTAGTATCCAATGACATCTTCTGCCACCGTTTCTAGCGTCTTGGTTTTGATATCGGCTACGTTAATCCAGTACAGGCAGTTTTGGCGTGGATAAAACAAGCCTAACTGTTTAACCATTTCAAAATAAGACTTATTTTCTGAATGGAGTCCCATAATGTAGTACATCAGGATCTGAAGGGTGAATTTATTGGTTGGCTTGGCTTTTGACACCTTGAAATCCCACAGACCATTCTTAGTCAGGTAGTCGCCGTCCCCGTTTACGACGGTATCAGTGTATGCTCCGGGAAAATCAAAATCGGTTATAATGGGTCCGCCTTCTGATGCTTCTTTTAAGAACTTAACGCTCCGGTTGACCATCTGTTTAATGTGATCAATGGTGACCTCGTTCGCCTGATACTTAGGACGCGGAACGTAGTAACCAGGTCCCATCCGGTAGGCAATGTCATAATTAACGAGTTGAATGGCGCACTGAATGCTGTCATCATCAAGTCCGGGATTGATTTCACTGGTTAATTGTTTAAAACGTTTCATGTTGCCATCGTAATGGTGACCGGTCTTTTCGGCCGCTAGTAAGTCAACGTTATGGGCCCCGATTTCGGGAATACCGAACGCGTTCACGACTTCACCGGTAACTTCAAACCTGGTTAGGTAGTCGACAACCAGTCCCATCAAACTGGGCGTGATGTTTTCACTTGCGATTGGCAAGAAATCGTTGGGCGTAAACTGCTTAATGTTAAGGGATGAGACCGGTACGAAGCCACCACGTGGTTGTTTGTATTGCTTGGCTCGTTGAGTAACTGTATATTTATTCATGATTTTGGACCTTTCATCCCTAGATTTACCCGTATTATAGCACAGCTGAGAAGCATGTGAGCACCAACAAAAGAACCCACACCAAGCGGTGTGGGTTCTTTGTGGCTATTCTTTATTTGAATCAGGATTGGTGATCTGAATTCGATTAGAGTTAGTGGAACTATGGTAAAGCTCCGGAGCATCAGTATGGTATAAACCGTTCGTACTCTTATCGTGTCGTTCTGAGTAGAGACTGGTTGAAGCTTTTCCAAGCTTCTTTTCAATGTTCTCTTCGTGATCCAGCCCATTAGCATAATTGTACTTTTGCGGGTTAACTGGTTTAAAGCCCTTAGGATGATAGAAACGAAGCAGATTTTGTTCATTCAACGTATCCGATAACGATAGTTCCTGATTGACCTTATCCTGCGTCTTTTCTAACTTCTCCTTTAATTGCTTATTCGGATGGATGACCTTTTGGGTCTTATTATCGTAGACCGTTCCGTTGACCGATGTGTACTCAGGGGAGACCCAGTCACGATTTCTAAAAGCAACGACCTGATCATGATGCTTTGAGAAGAGGTCGGTCCCAAATTGAATGTACTTCTTAGAACTAATTCCAAGGAGATGCATTAAAGTAGGAAGAACGTCAATTTCTCCACCATAGGTGTGATCCACATGACCATTCTTAATGCCCTGCATGTTAATCATGAATGGTACTCGTTGCAACTGGGCATTGTCGAAGTCATTCCAGTCGTTAGGATCTTTTCCAAGTAGTGGTGCTAAGCTGGTGTTTTCGGAGTTAGACAATCCATAGTGGTCTCCGTATAGGACGATCACAGAGTTCTTTAGTAAACCAGACTTGTCAAGGTACTCGTAAAGTTCCTGAACGGATTGGTCGAGGTAGTGGGCCGTTACAAAGTAGTTGTTAACGGCTTCATCATTAGTATCAGGGGCCTTGAAATCAGAATCCTTCTGATCCTCAGCGTCTAGTTGATACGGGAAGTGATTGGTAACCGTGATGTATTTAGCATAGAACGGTTGCTGGAGGTGCTGGAGGTAATTGGTTGAATCTTTAAATAAGAGCTTATCCTTCAGTCCGTATCCGGTTGATTTATCACCCGAGGTATCGTAGTAACTGGCGTCAAAGAAGTAGTCATATCCTAGGTTTTTATACGTGTTGTTTCGGTTCCAGAAACTAGCGACGTTTCCGTGGAAGACGGCGGACGTGTATCCCTTTTGACCAAGGATGGCAGGAGCACCCTGAAAGGTGTTGTCGCTTCCCAGTTGAGCAAATAAGGATCCCTGTGGGAGACCGTAAGTACTAGTCTCGAGCATGTTTTCTGCATCGGACGTCTTACCCTGGCCGACCTGATGGAAGAAGTTATCAAAGGAATAAGTTGATTTACTGTGATATAACTTATTTAAAAATGGGGTAACTTCCTGGCCATTGATCTTTTTATCAATCACGAACTGTTGGAAACTTTCTAGATGAATGATAATGACATTTTTACCCTTGGCAATGCCGTACATTTTTTTGTTAGGAGCGGCGTAGTGTTCTTTTTTGAATTTAAGAATGCCCGTTAAATCAGACTTATTGGCGTTGGCTCGCATGTTGTTGGTTTGTTGGGACTTGATCCCGTCATAGACGGTAAACGAATCCAGCCCAAGGTATTTAACGATGTAAGTTCGGTCAAAGGTTCTGGTCAATAACTGGGGCCGATCCATGTCGGCTAAGGTAATGTTACCGACTAACATGAGAGCTCCAAGTGAGAAGACTGCGAATCCAACTCGGGCCTGTAGTGGTCGTTTGTCAATCTTAATCACTTTAAACAGAAGTAAGAGGATGACGATCACGATGTCAATCCAGTAAAACACGTCGTGGGGTGAAGTCAGTGCTAATGAGCTGCCACTCAGTCCCTGGTTGACCTTGGAATAACCGGTCATGGTCGACACCGTCATAAAGTCGGTGAATTCACGAAAGTAAATTACGTTTAAGTATAAAAGAACCGTGTTTAGGAAATCCAGAAATAAAATTGCTGGATAAAAAAGTTTAGCTGGCTTTAGATAAAGTGCCAGCCCTAACATAATAACGGTGGTTGCGATTGGATTAATTAGGAGCAAAAACAGTTGAAAGATACTGTCAACACCCAAATTAAAGTCAGTGAAATATGCGTAGATTGTTTTAGCCCAAAAAAGCACTACTAGTAAGACGAAAAAGCCGATTCTAGTATTGCATTTGGACAGAATTTTCTTGATCGTTTTCAAGGTATAAAGTCCCCTTTTTAAGTCCAACCTCTATCTTATCAGATTTATTAAATTTGGGTAGGATTGAGGGGAATCTTAGGGAAAAGTTAAAGCTCACAAGTGATATACTTAGAGTGTGAATGGAGGAGATACAATGGCAAAATTTACCCTATACGTTGTCCGACACGGACAAACTTATTTCAATATTTTTAACAAATTACAAGGCTGGAGTAATTCACCACTAACCGACAAGGGAATTACCGGTGCCAAAAAGACCGCTAAACGTTTATCTAACATCAAATTTGTTCAAGCTTACTGCAGTGATACTACTCGTGCGGAAGATACCGCTAAAATTATTCTAAACGATAATCTAGTTTCCGATATCAATGAGCCTGTCGTATCTCCCAATTTTCGTGAACAATTTTATGGGTATTTTGAAGGATTGAACATGGATGAAGCGTGGTACGAAGCTGGAGCACCTCATGGAGTACCGACTTTTAAAGACATTGTAAACAAATATGATATCAATACAGCTAAGGACTATATGAAAGAAGCCGATCCTTTCCATATGGCTGAAAACGCAGCTGATTACTGGAAACGACTTGATAAAGGATTGGATATGATTACTCACGACGCTAAGGTTCAAGATGGCGACAACGTCCTCTTGATTAGTCACGGGAATACCCTGCTTAGTTTAGTAGAACGTTTTTCTGACGGACAGTATGATATGACAAAACGTCCCGAAAATGGCAGTATTACTAAGATGAGTGTTGACGGTAATCAAATCAAGGTCACTGAATACAATAAGTAGTGGAGGCGAGGCGACAAATGCATGAAGCTAATGACAAGATCATCAATTCATTTAACATGCAGGACTTTATTTTTCGAATTGGTGAAGTTAGTAAAATGACGGGGGTATCACCACGGCAACTCCGATACTGGGAGAAAAAAGGATACGTGAGGAGTACCCGGGTTGAAAAATTAGCGTCACGAGTCTTTGATTTTTCAAATTTTGTACTGATTAAGTTAATGAAAGAATATCTAGATGACGGTTACACCCTGACGTCTGCCTATCAAAAGGCGACGCAGTTTAAATCACGAATTGCTTTTTTGTATTCCTTTTTCAAGCGAGTGGATCATGGTTGTGACGAAGTGAATGGCAAACGAATGGCAGACATGGGATACTTTGATGATGCACACACGAAGCGTCTGTATGGCTACCTTGATGACGACGGGGAAGTTAAGTACCTCGTAAAAGATAACTAAAATTACTCACAAAGACACCAAAACTGATAATTAGTTTTGGCGTTTTTTGACGGAATGACTCATGTACGGTAGCATATTTATTGGCAGTAGAAAAAGTAGAGTGCTAGGAAGGGTCATTTGATAATGGCATTGCTTGAAAAAGTCATTTTGACAATGCTGGGATTGGTATCAATTTTGATACTAGTTGCTGTTTTGTTAGTATTTTAGAATTTAACCCAGTGGGGGAATCGGCAGAGATGCCGATTCCCTTTTTGTTAGGAGCCTTGTTTTTAAGGACCAAAAGTATATACTTTTGGATAATCATTAATTATAGCGGAGGCGTCAACGATGGAAGACAAATTTCAAGAAATTGGCAGTAAGTTTTCAGCACGGCATGTAACGGTATTTATTCAAAGACAGACTGTTTCCCAAATAGTTGTGAAATGAAGTTGAGTCATAATTTCATTCGATTATTTGGGTGAACATTGATCCTGAATCAATCATTGAATTTCCTCAACTTCATCATGAATCGTTAAACTGAAATGAGGGAAATTATGAAAAATATCAGGAAAATGTATACGTACGCATTCTTTTCTAACTTGACCTTTGAGTTAGTAATTTGGATGCTTTACTTGAAACATATGGGATGGTCAGTTGGCCAAATCGCATTATTGCAACTTGTGATCAACGCAACGCAGGTTGTTTGCGAACTACCATCCGGAGTCATTGCAGACAAAATTGGCTACAAAACCACTTTGATTTTGGGTCAGATAATGTGTGTCTTATACGTGGTGACTTTTTTTGTGGCGAGTAATCATTTATTAGTATTTGGCGGGTTCGTTTTGTTTGGAATTGGACTTTCGCTGATTTCGGGAACCGATGAGGCCATCATCTATGAGGCGGATGAAAAACAACACTACCAGAAATTTTGGGGACGATACAACGCCATCATGATTTGTACGGTTGCTTTCAGTAACTTGGTCGGCGGATATTTAGCTGACGTTTCGTGGCCACTGGTCTTTACCGCCTCAATTGTGGCACACGTTCTTTCAATCATGACAGTACTAGTGATTAAACCCCGACCAGTAGTTGATGAATCCGACGCTCCAAATGTCTTAAAGCAATTACGGACCTTCTTGGTAAGTAATAAAAACTACCAGAAGTTAATCTTAGTAGTGGCGATCTCACAGGCTACGGCTTCGATTATGTATCAATACGGATCGTTGTATCTATCACACATTACAAGATTTAGCACCGGCAACATTGCGATGATTCTGGCGATTGTTGATATCATTGGCGCTGTTTTTTCGGCGAACGTCTTTAAAGTAGTTGCTAAATATGGCCGAATGAGGGTGATTTCTTTAAGCATGGCAATGGGCTTATTGATGTCACTACTTTTAGGAATTTCAAATTTCATCGTTGCGTTAATTGCGTTTGTGGTTTTTAGTTCACTTTTTGAAGTGTGGGATACTACGTTAAACGCGGAACTACAGGATACAGTGGTGAAACGATTGCGAGTTACGTTGATGTCTTTTTGCAATCTAATTACGGCTCTTTTAATGGCACTTGAATCATTGTTTATCAGTGCTTTTTCAAAAGTTATTAACATTCAGGTGATTTTTGTATTATTTGGTGTTACGGCAATGCTTGGTTCTTTGATCATTTTGTTTCTTTACTTTAAATCAATTCGTAAAATGAATTTTTAGGGCATAATAAAAGCCATCAGTTTAACTGATGGCTTTTTGCTTATTTATTTTCAGTTTTTGTTTTTATGAAGATGCCAATGATGCAAATCAGAACGGGGCAACGTGATTGCTAGTTTGCCAAGTCCAGTCGTGACAAGTGGCAGGATGACATTAAAGATAATAACCGTGATGATGACGGTCAGTCCGATGAAGTCAAGCGAATGAAGCAAACTAACGAAGAGACCGAAAGTAATGATAATTACGGCAAACATCACGTAACTAATCGTTTTTGTAAATGAACTAATCCCACTGGTCAGCCATCCTAGTAAGTCCGGATTTTGTTTTCGATACGAAATGGCTAAAAAGGTTAATTCAAACATTCCAATTATTGAGAGGGGAACCAGCATGGAAACGTATGCTTCCCAGTTTAATTGACCGTCATTTGCGGCATAGTACATGATAAGTTGGGTGGCCTTAAGTGCGGAGAAGACGCTCATTACGTATGTGATTAACCACCAAAACGGTTGGAGGATGGAACGACTAACGACGATGAGGGAGACGAAAACGATTAAGATAAGCATCATAATTCCAATAATAAAGTCGTGGTCAAAGTTAGTTTGAACGTTGGCGTTTTCAATTGGTTGTCCGGTATAAGCGACTTCAGCGTTTTCCAGACTGGTGTTTTGTAACTGGTTTCTAACGGTGTTTTGCATGTTGTGAACGTTATTTAAGTTAGTGTTGCCAGTGGGCTCATTGTTAAATTCCACTTCGAGCTTGGTGATTTTTTGGTTCTCACTTGCAAAATTATACTTGGTTTGATAAAAGTCGGTGTCATTAATCTGTTGCGGTGAGATGTAGAAGGTATTTCCAGCACTTGACTTCTTGACACCATTTAAGTAACCAGTGACGGGCGTTAACTTATCTTTGCTTTCCTTTAAAGTTCGGTTAACGGACGCAATTTCACCACGAACCTTAGACGCTTGTTCGTTGTATTGCTGGAACGCTTCTTGCGCTTCTAGTCCAGAATTTTGGGCGTCCGAGATTTGGTTACTTAACTGAGTCAAACTTTGACTGGTGGTACTCAACTGATCAGATACTTGCGAGAGATTCTGGCGAAGCTTTTTGGATTTCTGGGCTTGATTAGATGACTGAGCCGTTTCAAGTGGGGTGAATGTGCTGAAATTGTTGGTGTCAGCTTGTTCACTCGTATCACTAATCCGATCAAGTTGTCTGATCAATGAATCGACTGATTTAGTCTGATTCTTAATGTTTTTCTGCTGAAGCGTCTTGTTTGCACCCTTAAGGGTTCTTTGTGAGCCCTTAAGAGAGTTACTAATGCCATTAAGCGTTGAAGTGGTTTTATTCAATTGATCTCGTAAATAGTATTTATCAATTTCATCCCCACCCGGTTGAGTCACGGAATACACCTGCGCAACGTTTTTTTGAGATTGAAGCTTTGTTGTCACCTGGTCAATGGCACTAATGGTGTTGTCATTATTAAAGGGTTGGTTATTTTTGATGTAAATAGTGACCGGAGTTGGTTTTCCTTTATTAAAGTGATTTTGAAGGATGTGTCTACCGACTTCAGCCTGATCGTTAGCAATTAAATTGTTGTTAGTAAGATAGGTTACATTAGAACGATAAAATGCAACCAGTGGAACCGTAATCATTAAGGCAATCAGTAGACCCAGAAGTGGCTTTAAAAGTGAGACATGAGCGAGCTTGCTCCAGAAGCCCTCGTTTGCCAGTTTCAAAGTCTTCTTCTTTGGCCAGAAGAAAGTTGGTCCAAGGAGCTGCATGAACATTGGGGTCACGGTCATCACGGCGAATAGAGTTATTAGTACGACAACGGCGACGCTGCCAATGGCTCGAACCGAGCTAAACTTGAGCAGGTAAAGGGAACCAAAGGCTAATGACGTAATTACCGCGGTTGCCCCAAGTGGATATGTAAGACTTTTAGTGGCTGTTTTACTGGGGTCATTGCTTTCGTTTTTGAGTGCCAATTCAAAACGTCGATACAAAAAGAAACTAGCAAGGGTACCAAATAAAGTTACTACCAAGCCAGTTACTAAAGGAATATATGGCGAATACGGGAGACTAAGTCGAGTTGACATTAAAGCTGTTGCACTTAATGAGACCAGGTAAGCGATGATCATGGTGATAAAGGTAAAGACCGGTGCTAACAGTGATCTAAATGCAATGGCAATGAAGACTAAGGAAAGGATGAAGATTGCAATGGTCACAATGTTAGTGACGCTTAAAATCTTCTCATTGTTATCTTGATTAATTAATTGCGGACCGGTGACGTACGTCTTCAGTCCATTATTAACGTTGAATTGTTTTTGAAGCGTGTTAGCAAAACTTGCACTTGTAGCATTGCTTTTTGGAACATGAATATTCACGATCTCGGTTGATTGATCGTTAGAGATAAACTTCGAGGCACCATTCGGACTCGTATGAGCGGTGGTGATCCGACTAATGCCGTTGTCTCCGTTACTTTTCTGAATCTTACCAACCCGATTGTAAATGTCCTTTTGTTCAGAATTGGTAATTTTACCCTTGTTGGCGTGGTAAACGATGTTCATACTGGTGGTTCCGTCTAAACCCTCGCCCCATTGGTTCTGTAAATTCTGTGCTTTATACATCTGGGACTTTGAGTTCATTTCCGGGTTGCCAGCCTGCATCACAACCTGACTCAGGTTGGGGAGACTGACAATTGCCATAAAAATGACAACTAGCCAAATAATTAAAGAAAAAATCCTATTTTCGTGTAACGTCCTTATAAAATGTTTCATCGAAGAAAATTCCTTTCATTTTATTTCACTACCCCCTCATGCTCATTTTATATTAAATTAGTTCTTAAAGAAATGGTTTGCGCGTAAAAACAGCAACACAATGATGATAAAAATGATCGTGATGATAATGGTTATAATCCACGCTGATGGTTTATCCATAAATGGAAGTTTTACGTTTTCACCATAGAACCCAAATACGATGTTTGGAACACTTAGAATTAACGAAAAAACGGTCAAAAATTTAATCGTGTTGTTCAGGTCACTATCAAGGAGGTTCGAATAAGCACTTGCCACTTGCTGGGTCGCGGCGTTCGCCATCTCTGCCATCGAAAGTCCCTGTTGAAGTTCGATACTGATATCTTCAACGGCAGCTTTCTGATCCTCTGTGAGGTCCCTTGTAAAACGCCGCTTGAAGTCGTTAATCATGTCGTTGTTTGATCCAAGTGACGTTAGGAAATACACCAGGTCGGTCTGAAGATTAAGCAGGTGGTTAATAGCGCTTTTGTTGGCCTTACCACGTAAATTACGCTGAATGTTAGTTCTGACACTGTTGATTTGGTTAATATAATCAAAGTATTGGACGGATAGTTGGTATAACGTTTTATTAATTACGTCAATTGGTTGTAATTCTGCGAGTTGTTTTGAACTGGCTTTCTTTATAATGGAAGAAATGAGTTCGTTAACGAAGTTAGTTTTATCGGCTGTGAACGTGAATAACATGTTGCCGTGAGTTATGATTCCAATTGGTTCAGCAGAAACATCCCCGTTAAAACGAGTTGGTTCGGCCACATCAAAAATGAAGAGGAGGACTCCCTCTTCATCGTAATATTCAACCCGAGGTCGTTCGTGACGATCCAGTGCATAATAGAGCATTTCGTTGTTTAAGTGGTATTCTGTTTTTAAAATTTCCTTATCGGCTGGACGGCAATCGATGGTTTTAATCCAGTTAATATTTTGGTTGATTTTTTCAATTTTAATCAATGCAAAACTACTCCCGTTACTATATTGTCAGATGTCTTCATACTACACTAAATGGTTAAGTTAGTCGATTTTAGTGGGCATTTCTTCCATTATAATGCGTAATTGGAAATGAGTAAGAAACTTTTTTAAGTAATCATAAATACTCAACAAAAAATAGTTGGCTAAGGTATAATAACCACATAGGGAGATGTTGTCCGTGAAACACAGTAAAAAGAAAAACGTGTGGATTGCAATTGTGATTGGAGTAGTTGTCGTCTTACTACTCGTGTTCGCTGCATTTAAGATTAGACACATGTTGATTAACCATTCATATCAAGTTCGTCAGGAACAAATGAATAACGCCACCAAGAAACGTGATAAAGAGATCGAAACTCAGCACAAAGAGTTTATTCAAAAGATTGGTGACCCAGCCGTTAAGATTTACGAGAAAAAGCAACAAGTTTTGCCAAGTATCGTGATCGGACAGGCCATTCTCGAGTCGAATTGGGGTCAATCCGAACTCTATAAGAAAGCTAATAATCCGTTTGGAATCAAGGGAACGTACAATGGTCAGTCAATCTCGTACGATACAACCGAGTACGTTAATAACAAGAAAACGACCGAAGTGGGTCAGTTTAGAAAATACCCATCGGTTGCTGATGCCATCGAGGATCATAACGAGACTTTAAATACCAAATTTTTAAAGAAAACGGGCATCACGAGTTTTAGACAAGAAGCCAACTTGTTGCAAAAGAATGGTTACGCCACCGATCCTGATTACGCTAATAAGCTAATCGGTGTCATCGTGAACCATCAATTAATGAAATACGACGTTAAAGCAATTAACAATTACTAATTACAACTAATTAATGGAGGAGTCTTTGATTGTTCGACCTACTTGCTAAATTATATGGTCCGTTTTTTGATCTACACAACTGGGAAACCGTCATAACGTCTGGAAATGACTGGTTGATTATTTTCTCATTGGTAGTGATTGAATGTCTTTTATCCGTTGATAATGCGGTCGTTCTTGCGGCCCAGACTCAGGTTCTTTCTACCAAAAAGTGGCAGGAAGAATCTTTATTTTACGGAATGTGGGGAGCTTACATCTTCCGCTTCTTGATCATCGGGGTTGGAGTATACCTCATTAAATTTTGGATCATTAAGGTCTTAGGTGCCGCTTATTTATTTTATCTGGCGTTTAGTTTCTTCTATAATATGCACAAGAATAAGCATAAAAAGAGCCGAACTCATCAGGTTAAACCAAATAAGAAGAACCACACCCGCAAGTACTTCTGGTGGGTGGTAGTTCAGATTGAATTCATGGACATTATTTTTTCAATTGACTCGGTGCTAGCGTCGTTAGCCATTTCACCTAATCCGGTGATCGTCTTAATTGGTGGAATGATTGGGATTTTAGCGATGCGTGGGGTAGCTGAAGTCATTATGATGTTGATGAAAAAGATTCCGGAATTACAGCCGATGGCTTACTTCTTGATTATTATCATTGCGTTGAAACTCTTCTTGTCGATTCCAATGATTGACATCGAAATTCCAGCGGGATGGTTTGGAATCTTGGTGATTGTCACGCTGGTGGCTACTTTAGTTATCCATGTGATTAACGTGAAGAGGGGGAAAGACTATGGCAGTGGATCTAAATCAGAATAATTTTGACTCAGAAATTGCGGGACCAATGACCGTGGTTGACTTCTGGGCACCATGGTGTGGCCCGTGTAAAATGATGGACCCGGTGATTTTAGAACTGGAATGTGAGTATCAAGGGCGGATCAAGTTTTTAAGGCTTAACGTCGATGATAATCATGAGATTGCCAGAAAGTACCGGGTTATGAGTATTCCGACCCTAGTATTATTTCGTAACGGAAAGGGCGTTGAGAAGGTTACCGGGGTTTATCCTAAGAGTAAATTAGAGCACTATTTTAATCGAAAATTAGCGGAAAAATGATGAAATTAAGTAAAGTCTTATGCTTTTAATAACTTTTTTTATGGCAGAAGGCTTTTTCTTTTGCTAAAAAATGGCGTTGTGAAGTGTTGATCAATCCTTGAAAACGGGCATTATTGCGAGTTTTGTTACATTGACGTTACAACGTGACAAAATAATCTGTTTTTTTAACATTGCTGTTTTTGCCATGTAAATATCAGTATTTAGAATGTGAAATTGTTGTTTGAGTATATTTCAGTTTTAAGAAAACGGAAGTAGCAAAAATTTATAGGAGTGATTTATCATTTTATTAAAATCTAGAAACGTAAAGGTGCTTTTAGCATCTATTTTCACAGTAACCGGTGTGTTAATGACTGCAGGCTTCAACGCCAACGCTGCCACTAACACTAATCAAATTACCGTTAAGAGCGGTGACACAGTCTCAAAAATCGCAAAGCAACACAACACTAGTGTCAACAGCATTGTTAAGGTTAACCACCTTAAGAATGTCAACATGATTCACGTCGGAGAAAAGTTAACATTACCTACTAACGCAAGCAACATGACTTACCAAAGCAACAATACTCAAACACAACCATCTGCTCAGGTAAGTAGCAATGCTTCATACACTGCTGCACCACAGCAAAACGCACAACCTGCTCAAACACAACAAGCAACAACTACAACCACTACTCAACCTGCTGCAAGCAGTAACAATAATGCAAGCAATGCCGGTGATAACTCTGGGTTAGCATCAATTGCACAAGTTGAATCTGGTAACTCATACAGTGCTCGAAATGGTCAGTACATTGGTAAATACCAATTGTCTTCATCATATCTAAATGGTGATTACTCTCCAGCTAACCAAGAACGTGTTGCACGTCAATACGCAATTTCACGTTATGGTTCAATCGCTGCCGCTGCTCAATTCAGAGCATCACACAACTACTGGTAAGATTTAATTTCAAGTTAACGATTACTCAAACGAAAAACAAGATGCAAAAGGGGACGAAGAATAATTCTTCGTCCCTTTTTTGAATCCAAAAAATCTCAGTACCATGTTTATGATACTGGGATTTATTTATTTTACCTTAGCTAAGAAGTAACGTTTCTTACCGCGTCTTATGATGATAAACTTTCCGTCAAATTGAACTTGAGGGTTAATTTCAGTATTGACGTCGGTAACCTTTGCTCCATTAATGGTAATGGCACCTTTATTAACGTCTTCTCTAGCCTGACGTTTGGATTTATCTGCTCCAACCGCAATGATTAGGTTGATTACGTTTACGGGATCGGAACTAATTTCGGATGTAGGGACACTGTTAAATGCCTGACTGACTTCTTTTACTGACAGGTCTTGAACGTTCCCCTTAAAAAGAATTTTTGAGATGTTTTCGGCCTGCTTAACGGCGTCTTCACCGTGTACAAATTTTGTGACCTCACGTGCTAATGTCTTCTGAGCTTCTCGTTTCCAAGGCTCATCTTTGACTTTTTGGGATAATTCATCAATTTGATCCTTAGGTAAAAAGGTGAAGTATTTGAGGTACTTGATGACGTCAGCATCGTTTTGGTTTAGCCAGAACTGATAGAATTCGTACGGTGAGGTCTTTTCGGGGTCGAGCCAAACGGCACCACCAGCGGTCTTCCCAAACTTGGTTCCGTCTGATTTAAGCATTAATGGGATGGTCAATCCGTATACCTCAGCGTCTTGACCCTCAACGCGATGAATGAGGTCAATTCCGGCCGTGATGTTGCCCCATTGGTCACCACCACCAATCTGGAGTTGAACGTCATGGTCACGGTAAAGAGTGAGAAAGTCCAGTGCCTGTAGGATTTGGTAGGTGAATTCTGTAAATGAGATGCCCTTTTCTAGGCGGCTGGCCACCACTTCCTTTGATAACATGGTGTTCACGTTGAAGAGCTTTCCGTAGTCACGGAGAAAATCAAGCAGCGACATGTTAGACGTCCAGTCGTAGTTATTAACGATGTGAATGTTACTGTCACTGCCAAAGAGGTGCTTCATCTGCTTCGTTAGGGCGTCGACGTTGTGTTTGACCATCTGTTTGGTCTGAAGGGGACGCTCGGTGTTTCGACCACTTGGGTCACCGATGGAACCAGTGGCTCCACCAATTAAAATGTAGGGATGAAAACCCGTCCGTGAAAAGCGTTCCATGATCATAAACGGAATTAGGTGACCAATGTGCATACTGTCACCAGTTGGATCGACCCCACAGTATAGGGAAATCTTTTTCTCGTTGGTTAATTTCTCTAGTCCCTTTTCGTCAGTTGTTTGATTAATGGCACCTCGCCACTTTAAATCTTCAATGATGTTCATCGTTATTTTCCTCCTATGTTGATAAATAAAAAGCGTCCTAGTAGTGATTGACTACTGGGACGCTTGTGCGCGGTACCACCCACGTTCAGATACAGAAGTACCTGCACTTATCTAATGTGTAATTTTAGGTAGTTCATCTAATATCCTGTGTGGCTTGCACCAACCGCCACTTCTCTTACCGCTTAAATATTAGACTACTTTTGATAAACTTATCGTATCATTACCGAGCTGAATTAACAATATGCAAATTATTCAAGGTAAATTTGACGTAATTGATGAATGTCGGAATCGGTCAAACCAATTCCCTCATGAAGAAACTGGTTCATTCCACCGTATAATTGGTTGATTTCATCCATTGCGGCATTGAAGAAGTCTAATGAGACACTATAAAGGGATCTTAGACTCTTTAGTGCTGCATCGTTATATCCTTCTTCTTTGGCCTGCTCTAATCGAGCATCAATCACTGGTTTTGCCACCTGGTTGGTTAACAGGTAATCTTCTTCGATGGTTTTACGATCGACCCCAAGGGCAGAAAGAATCATGGTCGCCGACATTCCGGTTCGGTCTTTTCCAGCTGTACAGTGAAAAAGCACGGACTGGTTGTCCTGCTTGTTTTCTAGTAGAATATCAAATAGTTTTTTAAAGGCTAGTCGACAGTGTTCCGTTTTAATCATGCTTCTATAGACTTGTTCCATATGATCATGACCATAACTAGGGTGATTGCACAGGATTTTCTTCATTTCAGCTGGACTCTTTGAATTATCGGTTGCGTCTTCCTTAAAGACCGGGTCAAAAATGTAGTCGATCGCAGAAGTTTCCACTTGATCGGCCAGCATGTCGACTTCGGGTTGACTTCTAAGATCAACGTCAAAGCGAACCCCATAATGCTCAAGGGTTTTTAGATCATTTTCACTGAGCTCGCCTAAGTGTCCCGCACGTAGTAACTTGTGCCACTTGGTGGTTTTACCATCGGCGGCTTGGTATCCACCTAACTCACGAAAATTTTCACCAGTTGGAATGGCTAGAACTCTTTTATTTTCCATGTTTTCCATGTAACCCACCTTTCAATGTCAGTGTAATATAATTATATCATGAAGCCCGTGTTCCACATGATTTTTTGAGATATGATTTTACAAATATTAGAAAATAGAATAAGCTTAGCGTATGAAGATTATTAAGGAGAGTATGGATTATGGCAATGACTGAAAGACAAATGATTCAAGAAATCTTAAACACGGTTGACGTTGGTTATGATTTTGAAAACGTTGATGAAGATAACAAGCAATACACGTTACTGATTAAGCGTCAAGATAACGATGTCCGTGATTTAAACGAAATTAATGCTGAAATCAAGGAATACTTTAAAGATGCTGATTTTTCTTATGACGAACAGGTTGAGCCAAAAGATATTGATGCTGACATTCGGGTTGAAGTTAAGCGTTAATTAACGGTGCCATAAAAGAGAAAGTAGATTTTATTCTACTTTCTCTTTTATTTTTAAGTAGTGAGATGAATGGAATCGTGCTAACATGAGTATCAAAAATACGATGAAACGGAGATGAATAAGTTGGCTGACGATAAAGATTACGTCTTAGCGATTGACCAAGGATCGACCAGTACGAGGGCGATTATCTATGATCATAGTGGCAGAAAAGTCATTGAAAGTTACAAGGAAGTTCCTCAGATTATCAATAGTGACGGATGGGTCGAACAGGATCCAAACGAGATTTGGAACTCCGTGCTGTCTGCCATTGCGAGTGCCTTGATTGACGCCTCCATTCACCCTGAAAACATTGCCTCAGTGGGAATTACCAATCAGCGTGAGACCACGGTGGTGTGGGATAAAGTGACCGGCAAACCCATTTACAATGCCATTGGTTGGCTTTCAAAACAAACTAATTCAATTGCTGAAGACCTAAAGAACGGTGGGTACGAGGACTTAATTCATAAAAAGACGGGCCTCGTCATTGACTCGTACTTCTCTGCCACCAAGGTAAGGTGGATTTTAGACCACGTGAATGGGTCACAGAAGCGGGCTTATGACGGTGAATTGTTGTTTGGAACCATTGATACATGGCTCGTCTGGAAGCTGTCTGGTGGGAAGTATCACATTACCGATTATACGAACGCCAGTCGAACGATGATGTTTAACATCAATGATTTAAAGTGGGACGACGACATCTTGAAGATTCTAAACATTCCCAAGGTCATGCTTCCGACCGTTCATGCTTCTGATGAAGTCTACGGAACAACCGAAAACTACCAGTTTTATGGTGTTAGTGTCCCAATTGCTGGAATTGCTGGTGATCAGCAGGCGGCGTTGATTGGACAAATGGGCTTTTCAAAAGGAATGGTTGAAAACACCTATGGTGATGGTGCCTTCATTATGATGAACACGGGAAATCAACCCCAATTTTCAGACGAAAATCTGTTAACGACCATCGCGTACGGCATCAATGGTGAAGTCACGTACGCTTTAGAGGGTTCGATCTTTGTTGCCGGGAGTGCTTTGACGTGGCTTCGAGACCAGATGAAGATTATTACCAGTGTTCCTGAGTCCAGACAGGCGGCCAAACGATCGACCGACCACAATGAAATCTATGTGGTTCCAGCTTTTAATGGGTTGGGAGCTCCTTATTGGGATCAGGACGTGAGAGGAGCCGTCTTCGGCATTACCCGTGGGACTAACAGTGACGACTTTGTAAAAGCCACTCTTCAGTCGATTGCATACGGAACTAAGGATATTGTCAACACGATGGAGTCCGATACCAACCTTGATATCCTTCAGATTAGAGCTGATGGGGGAGCCAGTCGCAATAGTTACTTAATGCAGTTTCAATCTGACATTTTGAATATCCCGGTTCAACGAGCTAGCGATGAAGAAACGACCGGATTTGGGGCTGCCATCTTGAGTGGACTAGCAACCGGATTCTGGAAAGATTTAGATGAAGTTCAGTCCATTTATGAAGAAGGAAAGATTTTCACTCCTTCAATGAAAGCGGCTGAACGAGATAAATTGTATCAGGGATGGAAGCGAGCGGTTAAGGCCACACAAGCTTTTAAACCCATTAATTAAAACTTGCTTGAGCAAGTTTTTAAATTTTTCTTAATGAAAACGTTTTCTTTTTATTTTTGACGTGTTATAATTAATTTCGTAAATAAGGGTTACAAAAGTATTTTGAAAAGAAGGTATGGGATATGAGTTTTGAAGCAATATTAATTGGATTAATTCCAGTGATTGGTTGGGGGCTATTTCCAACCATTTCATCAAAAATTGGTGGTAAACCAACTAACCAAATCTTTGGTGCCACGGTTGGTACATTGATTTTTGCGATTGTGGTCTTATTATTCACACAAGCTGGCTTCCCAATGGGCTGGAACTTAGTCTACGGAATCTTGTCTGGTATGGGTTGGGGCTTCGGTCAAATCATGGCCTTTAAAGGTTACTCTTTGATCGGTTCATCAAGAGTTATGCCAATCACGACCGCATTTCAGTTGATCGTAACTGCTTTGTGGGGTGCATTTGCATTAAGTAGTTGGCCTGGCATTGGTCACAAGATCATCGGAATCCTTGCTTTGATCGTTATCATTATCGGTGCTACGCTTACAACTTGGAGCCAAAACAAAGAAAACGTTGATAAAGGTGCTTTGAAGAAAGCCGTTATCTTACAGTTAATCGGTGTTATTGGTTACTGGTTATACTCAGCTGCACCACAAGTTGATAACTTGACTTGGGCAAAGGGCTTCTTGCCACAAACTGCTCCAATGAGCGGAATGCAAGCATTCTTGCCACAAGCAATGGGAATGGTTCTGATGGCTGTTATCTACGGTTTGATGAACATGAAGAGTGAAAACGTCTTCTCCGAAGCTGTTTCATACAAACAGATTATTGCTGGTTTCTTCTTTGCAATTGCCGCATTCTCATACTTGATTGCTGCACAACCAGGCATGTTAGGTCTTTCAACTGGATTCGTTCTATCACAGGTATCAGTAGTTGTTGCTACCTTGACCGGTGTTTACTTCTTACACCAGAAGAAGACTCCAAAGGAAATGGTTGCTACTTTGATCGGTTTAGCTTTGATCATCGCAGCTGCTGCCGTTACCGTTATGCTATAAAATCATTAATCTCAAACTAAAAACACTTCACATTACGTGAAGTGTTTTTTTGTGCTCCTGATTATTTATAGTAATGACTTCGTTTTAAAAGTTCATCTGAACGTTTGTCAATGGGAACAAATCCCTTATTTTGGAGGTGTCTGAAAAACATCATGTTGTACACGAAACTCCATGCTAGGGGCATAATTGCGAAGATCTCATAAGCAGAGGTTGCGATGTTTAATCCAGTTAGGATAGTCAGTGCCATCGCTAGGATAAAGTCGACCCCTAACATACAAAGGGTATTATAGAAATCACCACGAAAAACAGAAGGCCAGATTCCAAAAACTAGCGTAGTGAATGAGAAGCCTACCTTTTGGACTTTGACTTCTTGGGTTTCTTTATTTTGCACGACAGCGTAGTTAGGTGGCAGAAACATGTTGTTCATGCCATTATTCCCACTATTATTGCCGGTATCGAATGGATTCATTGACAATTGGACCTTTCTAAGACTTTAAAGTAAATTTGACGACGACTTCGACGTGCGGAGTCTGTGGCATCATATCAATTGGTTGCAGGTAGTCCACGTTATAAGACTTCGTTAATTGAACTAGGTTCTGAGCGAGTGTTGATGGATTACATGAAACGTACACAAATTTTTGTGGTTTAGCGGTTAAAATGGCGTCAATTAAGTGTTGATCAAGGCCAACCCGTGGTGGGTCAACCACTAGCGCCGTGGGCTTAAACCCCTCGTTAATCCACTGCGGCATCAAATCCTCGGCACTGCCAAAGTAGTAAGTGGCGTTATCAATATGATTGATTGCTGCATTATGATTGGCGTCGATGATGGCTTCTTTAATGGTGTCCATTCCTCTAACCTCAGAAACTTGGTTTGCTAACGAAAGACCGATGGTTCCCACTCCCGAATATGCATCAATCAGACGATCATCGGAGTCAAGATTGAGGGCTTTTCCGGCTAAATCGTAAAGTTTTGGTGTCATGATGCTGTTGAGTTGGAGGAAAGCTCTTGGAGACAGTTCAAACGATAACCCGTTGATTTTTTCGGTAATACTGTCATTGCCAGCTAGGTGAACCGTTTTTTCTCCCCAAATCAAGGGTGAGTCACCGGGATTAATGTTTTGCATGACGGAGGTGACCTCTGGAAGGCGGTCGCTAATCATGTCTAAAAGTTGATTTTTCTTAATTAGTTTAGGCGTGTTAGTGATGAAAACCACCTGGACGTCGTTAGTGTTGAGGGCGGCTCGGACCACCAGCGTCTTTAAAATACCAGAATGATTGGACTCAACAAACGTTGGGATATTTAGCTCTTGAACCATATCAACTAAGGCATTCATGACTTTCATTGTCACCGGGTATTGAACGGAGCAGGTCTCCATGTCGACCACTTCGTGAGTTCCTTCCTTATATAGTCCGGCGATGATTTTCCCGTTTGCTTCAGTTCGAACTTGAAACTGAGCCTTGTTCCGGTACTCGTATGGATTATCCATCCCGATGGTTTCTTTTACGTCGTAGTGATCGTAAGCTCTCGGGTGATATCTTCTAAGGGATTGTTTAACTAAATCACGCTTGAATTCCAGTTGTTTCGGGTAGGCGAGGTCTTCTAGTTCAAAACCCCCAACTTCTCCAGCATATGGGTCACGCGGTTGAACCCGAAAGGGACTTTCCTTATCAATCTGAACTAATTTTCCGCGTAGGTATTTGGGTTTAATCTCGGTTACATCAGCTTGAACTAATTCACCAACTAGCGCACCGGGAATAAAGATTAGTTTACGGTGAAAATAACCAATTCCCTCACCATTAATTCCGAGACGCTTGATGGTGACTGTAACTCGTTGGTGGAGTTCTACCGAAACATTTGACGATTTTTTTGAACCGTTTCTAACTCTTTTATAACTCATTAGAACTCCTTTTTTCTTCATAACAACGTCTACGCCATTATAGCAGACTCATATATGATACAAAAGTGTTGTATAATCATACTGTTAATTTGTTAAGAAGAAAAGAGAGGTATCAAAATGGCAGTATTAGAAACTAAAAACCTATGCTACGACGCTGATGGACGTGAGATTATCAAGGATATCAGCTGGAGCGTTGATGCCGGAGAGATCGTTACGATCACTGGACCATCAGGAAGCGGTAAGACGACTTTTGTGAGACTTTTGGCAGATCTTCTGACTCCCAGTTCGGGTGAAGTACTTTTTGAAGGCCAAAACGTCGCTGATTTAAATCCAATTGAGTATCGAAGAAAGGTATCATACGCCGTTCAGCAGCCCACCTTGTTTGGAAATACGGTCAAGGATAATCTGGAGTTCCCATATCAGATTCGAAATAAGCCGTTTGATAAAGAGCATGCGTTAAAGGCACTTCAAACCGTCGACCTAGGTGATAGTGATTTAGATCGGACGGTCGATAATCTTTCTGGTGGAGAACGCCAACGGGTCGCATTAATTCGCAACATCATGTTTGTGCCCGACGTTCTCGTTTTAGATGAGGTTACCACTGGCTTGGACGAAAACACCAAGGAAAGTGTGCATAAGATGATTAACTACATTAATCAAAAGGATCACACCACGGTCATCATGATTACTCATGATCAAGGTGAGATTGACCATGCCACCGAGTTAGTCACAATTGTTAACGGACGACTAGTTAAAGGAGATAAAGATGCCTAATTTAATTGTTTCAAATCAAGCCCTCGCACTAACTGGACTGCTGGTCTTAATCGCGTTATTTGTTGGATGGAAAGAAAAGCTGGGTATTGATAAGTCAATCGTCATTGCCACCATCCGTTGTGTGGTTCAGTTATTCGTGGTTGGGTACGTTTTACGATTCGTTTTTCGGATGAATAACGTCTTTTTAACCCTGATTTTAATCTTAATTATTTTGTTTAACGCGGCTTATAACGCCAAGGGACGTAGTGACGGCATGGAACACGCCTTACCCATTTCCATCATTGCGTTAGGGAGTAGCACGATTGTAGTCATTTTTGTACTAGTCTTTGCGGGAGCAATCAAGTTTATCCCGTCTCAAGTGGTGCCAATTACCGGAATGGTTGCCAGTAACTCAATGGTTGCCCTGGGGCTTTGTTACCGCAGCATGAACTCCATGTTTAAAGACCGGAGACAGCAGATTATTGAGAAATTAGCTCTGGGAGCCGACGTGAAAACGTCCTGTTCTGACATTGTGCGTGACAGCATTAAGACTGGGATGCAACCCACGATTGATACGGCGATGACCGTGGGACTAGTTAGTCTACCCGGGATGATGGCCGGTCTAATCTTTGCTGGAGTTGATCCCGTTAAGGCCATTAAGTATCAGATCATGGTAACTTTCATGTTACTTGGGATTACAGCCGTTAGTTCAATCATCGCGTGTTACATGGGTTATCATAGTTTTTACACTAAAAATGATCAGCTTAGAAATATGAATTAATAAGTAGAGAGACTCTGATTAAGAGTCTTTTTTATTGCTTCTGATAGGATAAATGGATTGAGTGGTTTATAATTCAATTGGGTCAACAGTTAAATTGGAAAAACGAAAAGAGGGATTCTATGAGTAAAATGACAGCAAGTAGAGCACTGGTGAAAGTGCTTGAGAGTTGGGATGTCGACCATTTGTATGGCATCACAGCTGGCTCTTTGAATAACTTATTGAATGCACTAGATGAGGAAAAAAAGAACATTAAATATATTCAGGTTAGACACGAAGAGGTCGGTTCTTTGGCCGCTTCTGCTGACCATAAATATACCGGTAAGATTGGGGTTGCCTTTGGTTCGGCGGGTCCTGGTGCGACTCACATGTTCAATGGTTTATACGATGCCAAAGAGGACAATACGCCAATGTTAGCCCTCGTTGGGCAAGTTCCTCAACCGATGATGAACACGCGGTTCTTTCAGGAGATGGATGAACTGCCGATGTTTGCTGACGTTTCGGTTTATAACCGTCAGGCATCAACCGCTGATCAGATACCGAAGATTATTGACGAGGCCATTCGAACGGCTTATCAAAAGAAGGGTCCAGCGGTCGTCATCCTACCTAATGATTTACTTGGAACTGAGATTGACTATGAACCAACTAAGACGGCCAACGTTTCAAGTAGCATTAAAACGGTTCACCCTAAACAGGCTGACGTTGATGAAGCCATCAAGATGATTAAGGAAGCAAAGCATCCCGTTCTTTGGTACGGAAGAGGTGCCAAGGGTGCTAGAGATGAGATTGTAAAAGTTTCCGACCAGTTCAGCATGCCGGTCTTGTCCACAGCGCCAGCAACCGGGATTATGCCCAACGACAACCTGAGTTACATGGGTGCTCGTGGTCGGCTTGGAACGAAACCCGGATTCGAAGTTTCGCAAGCAGCCGATCTGATTATTATGCTTGGAAACGACTTTCCATTTGCGAGATTCATGCCGAAAGATAAGAAAATCATTCAGGTTAATAATAATCTAGCTGATTTGGGTCGTCAGTATCAGGCTAACCTGACAATTCACGGTGATGCCAAGGAATTCTTGGAAATGTTGATTAATTCAGGGGTTAAGCTCCCCAAGAATGATTTTCTTAAGGCCGCTCGAATTGATCGTGAAAATTGGTTGAAGTGGCTTGATAGCATCGCGACTGACTACGACGAGGGTCTTAGAGCCGAGACGGTCTTAAAGGCTGTTGCCGACCACTCTAAGTCGGATGCGGTTTATGGTCTGGACGTTGGAAACAACACCATGCACTCCATTCGTCAACTTCCGTTTAATCAGCAACAAAAGTTCGCTATGTCACCGTGGTTTGGAACGATGGGATTTGGTCTACCAGCTTCCATTGCTGCCAAGCTATCATATCCAAAGCGGCAGGTTTGGTCAATTTCAGGTGATGGTGGTTTTGCGATGGTCATGCAGGACGTGATTACGCAGGCCAAGTACAACTTGCCAATTATCAATGTCGTTTTGTCAAACGAACGATTTGGTTACATTGAACACGAAGACGTTCAATCTGGTATTAGTGATTATGGTGTTGACCTCTATCAAGCCGATTTTGCCCAAGTTGCTGAAGGATTGGGTGGACATGGCTTTAAAGTCTCTGGTCAAGATGAGCTTAATAGTGTTATGGTCGAGATTGACCGGATGCTGGACGAAGGTAACACGAAGCCAATTGTGATTGACGCTAAGATTAAAGCGTTTGATCCAATTGATACGAGTTTTGTTCCCCTTGATCCAGAACACTTTGACCAAAAGACGATTGATGATTACAAGAAACGTTATAACGTTTATGGTCAACCAGCCTTGAGTGAGATTTTAAAAAGTTTGAAATAGTTGTTTAAATAAAAATAACCGATCTCATTTGAGATCGGTTATTTATTTTGCCTATTTTTTCTTTGTTGTTTCGTCTTCGTCAATATCAGTGGCAACCGTTGATTCATCACCAACATCTAAAGCTTGGTGTTTTAAATGAGGGAAGATGAATTTGTCGGCTAATCCGGTGATTCCACCTTGGAATAGGAACGCAAAGATCGTTCCAACTCCTAGGTTGGTAAATTGACGGGTCATTGCAAAGGCAACAACTGCCATGACGGTCGGTGGGATATATGAAGCCCACATGGCTTTTCCAGCAGCACCATTGAAGTACTTAAAACGCAGGATCTGCATCAAATCATCAGCAGGGTGCAAGACTAAGTTGACTCGTTGGTAGATTGAGATGGCAGTCGCAATCAATGCCACCCCGAAAAAGTTCAAGAGGACATAGAAAACGACCATCATCCAACCCTTGGCTTCTGGAAAACCAGAGAAGAATGATACTTTTCCAATTAACGGAAGCGAACCATCCATGAAGAAATCATCAAAGACCTGGATGAGTGCTGAGAACGGAACCATGAAGATCACGTTCCCGATGGCACGTCCCCAGTCCCAGTGTCCGACTAAGAAGGCGTTTAAAATGGTAATGGCAACTCCCAAGATTAGAAATGCCCAGAATAAGTTCCAGTGAAATGCATTTCCAAGGTTGGTTTCAGCTGCGGTCCAGTATGCTGAACCTAGAAAAGATGGATGAATCTTAGCAGTTGTTACTAGAGTCAAAACATTTCCAGCAGAGTTAATTATTAATGAAAGGATAAAGAACATAATTGAAGCTGTCATGGAAATGGTACGTTTGGCTTTTCTATTAGCAGTTTTCTTCGCCATAGTTTCCCTCCACGATCAGATTTTGGTTCAATTATTTAAGATTACCATTAACTTTAACAATTGACTTGCCTTGAACCTTATCAGTGCCGGCTAATACACCAGGTACTTGTTCTAAAGTAAGGATGTTGTGTTGGAAAGGTGTAACCTTAACGGAACCATCTGAAAGTAAAGCAATTGAATCTTCGAAACTGTGGGGGTTAATCATTGAACCCTTGATGGTTAATTGCTTCTTGAAGATTTCGTAAGTGTTCATGTTAAATGTTTGACCTGGTGCACCAACACCAAACATCATAACTTGAGCGCCAGGATTAGTTGCTTCAACAGCTTGTTCTTGGGTTTCAGGTTTTCCAACACATTCGATTACCATGTCGTACTTGTCAGTGATCTTTTCCTTAGTAGTGTTGATAACTTTGTTTAAGTTAAGTTCTTTCTTTTCCCAAGCAAGGTTTTCATCATGTCTACCAGTCATGTCAATGTTCTGGATTCCGTAAATTCTAAGTAGTTGTGCAAACAACTTAGCCATGTATCCATCACCAATGATTAAAGCGTGTTGGTAAGGGGTAATGTTTTCGGTAATCTTCATCGTGTGAACGGCACATGAAAGTGGTTCCATTGAGCATGCAGTTTGAAGTGATAGTTCATCAGGAATGTGGTAAACAACCTTTTCTGGGGCAGTGAAGTAGTCTTCAAGACCACCATCTCTAGTTACACCAACGGCTGATAAGTTTTCACATAATTCGTAGCGGCCGGTGTGACAGTAGAAACATTTGTCACAGTAGATGTTAGGGTCAACAACAACCCGGTCACCCTTCTTGAAGTCCTTAACGTTCTTTCCAACTGCTGAAACAACTCCAGAGTTTTCGTGACCTAACACGATTGGAGGAGTAGCATCGGCTGAACCTGGGAGACCATTGTACAAAGCATGGTCGGTACCACAGATACCAGCGTAGGCAGTTTCAACTAAGACTTCGTCGTCTTTAGGGGTTGGGACATCTCTGTCTTCAATCTCCATGTGTTGCTTAGCTGTCATAACTAAAGCTTTCATTTTTGACATAAGATAACTTCCTTTCGAAAAGTTGATGAATTAATATCGTTACAATCTGAACATACTAAATTGAAAAGAGGAAATGTAAGTTCCCCACCCAACAATATTAGATATGTTTACAAGTAATAATGTAAACCGTTTGAAAGCTGTTTGCAAGCGCATCTAGGCATCTGAAGTGGATCCAGTAAAAATTGAACAAAGCGGGAATTTGATAAGTGAAATAGATAACGGCATTAGAGTGGGAATTAAGCAATTAATTTTGAATGTGGTTATGAAAAAAGTACGAAAATATTTCACAAAATTATTTTTTTAATTTTCTTTTAAGGACGGCTTTACTTTCAGGTTAAAATTTACTTTTGGTTAAATTAGTTTAAAATGGACACTACTAAAAAAGAAGGAGAGAACCAAATGGCTTATTTAGAACTAAGAAACATCAAGAAATCCTATCATGTTGATAATCAGGATTTTCATGTTTTAAACGGGATCAGTCTCAACTTCGATCGTGGGGAATTTGTTTCCATCCTTGGAGAATCTGGTGGTGGAAAGACGACCCTGATGAATATTATCGCTGGACTAGACAGTGATTATTCCGGTGACGTTTTAATTGACGGAAAATCGTTAAAAAAAGATACCAGTAAACAGCTTGATGAGTACCGGCGCAGCACGATTGGTTTTATCTTTCAAAACTTTAACCTCGTGAATCATCTGACCATTAAAGAGAACGTGATGGTCTCACTAGAAATGACGACGTTAACGCATAAACAACAAGAAGCACGGGCTACTGAGCTTTTAAAGAAGGTTGGTTTGTATGACCACCGCAACAAGTACCCTAATCAACTCTCAGGCGGCCAAATGCAGCGGGTTTCAATTGCTCGAGCGCTCGCGTCTGACCCGGATATCATCATTGCGGATGAGCCAACTGGGGCCTTGGATGCGCAAAATACCGATGACATCTTAGAACTAATGAACGAAATTGCTGAAGATGGGAAGCTGGTCATCGCTGTCACCCATTCCCAGGTGGTCGCTAATTATGGAACGAGGATCGTTCATTTAGCCGATGGGAAGATTGATGAAGATAAGATTTTAAAGCCCGCTTACCCGGTTAATAAAACGCAGGCAGACTTTCAGGCGCGTCCTGCCAAGATTTCTTCCATCTTTACGATGGCCTTTGAACACTTTCGTTATAACCTAAAGCGCAACCTGTTAATTATTTTTGGAGCGGCCATTGGCATCTTTTCGGTCATTTTCATGTTAGGGCTTGGCAATGGGGTCAAGGGATACATCAACCATGAAATTTATTCAGAGGTTAATCCTACTACCATTCAAGTCAGTCGAAAGCAGAAGCAGGGAGAGGATCCGAACCCCAAAAATTCACTTCTAACCAACCAAGATAACCAACAATTACAGGACCTAAAGAATGTCAAAAGTTCAACGTTGGGTAAATTTTTAGCTGGTGGTCAGTTTAAGGCGGCCGATAAAACTGCGTCCGTCCAGTACATTCAGACGTACTATCAGGGAGCGGTTTTAAAGAAGAATATTAAGTCCGGAGCGGTTCCCACTAAAGATAATCAGGTGTTAATTAATAAGAAGACGGCCCAAAGCTTTAACAAAAAGAAGCCATACGACATGACAGGCCAAAAAATTAAGTTGTTTGCGAATGCTCCTGATGATAACGGTCAACCGCACGTCCTATCAAAAGAAGTTACCGTAAGTGGGGTAACTAGTGACGTGAATCCAATGGCACTAATTAGTTCCAACACGATGAAGTCAATGTTTAGTGAGGCTAAAATGAAGTACGAACCGAATTTTGCCGCGGTGAACATCGCTGGTGGGGTTCCAAACGTTCAACCCGTTCAAGATAAGATTAAGGCGTTGAAGGGGTCCAATAAACAAGCTAAGTACCAAATTACTGGTGCGGGTGCGATTGTATCAACACTGAACACTTACATTAACGTCGCTGTTTGGGTTCTAGCAGGAATTGCGGCAATCTCGCTCCTTGTGTCAGCAATCATGATCATCGTGGTGCTTTACATTAGTGTTGCTGAACGAACCAAGGAGATTGGAATTCTAAGGGCACTCGGATTTACCAAGGGCAACATTCGAAACCTATTCTTCTCCGAGGCCTTTATTCTGGGAGTCTTCTCGTCGATCTTTGCGGTTATCATCGCATACCTGGCCGAATGGGGTGCGGATGTAATTTCAAATGGAGCGATTAAATACGCAATTGTTCAAATTTCACCGGCCAATGCCATAATTGGTGCGCTAGTATTTATTATTATTTGCTTACTGGCAGCACTTGCACCAGCAGCCAAGGCCGCTAAGTTAGATCCAATTGTGAGTCTGAGTTCCGAATAAAGGTTAAAAAATTAATTAAGCTATTGCAATTATAGGGAAGTTGGACCAAACTAACTTCTAAACCAAATAAGAGCTATCTCGTTAATTCGGGATGGCTCTTATTCATTAGGAATTACTAAATTGTAATGGAGGGGTTCATTTTGAGAATTGGAATTGCGGCAAACGTTAACCGGATTAAGACGCCTAACTATAACCTTGATTACGCCAATTATACCGCTCAAGTTTTTATTGATTTACTGCAAAGACATGGCATCCTGCCTGTTATTATTCCCATGGCTGAGCTTGACATGATTTCCGAATACGTTGACTTAGTTGACGGCTTAATTATTCCTGGTGGTCAAGATGTTCAACCGGAATTATTCCACGAAAAATCAGTCGAACCAGACGGTGCCCACTATCGACCCCATGATGAGTGGGAAATGGGACTGATTAAAGAAATGGTGCGCCGGAGAAAACCACTTTTAGGAATCTGTCGGGGGCTTCAAGTCTTAAACGTAGCTTTTGGTGGGAGTCTTTATCAAGATATCCCCACTGATTTACCCGAATCAAACGTGCAACACGTGAAGCACGACGACCCGAAGCATAATTTTCATGAGGTGCAAGTGGAACCCAAAAGCCAGTTGGTCCATTCCGTTGGCAACCATCCGGTGGTGAACTCAATTCATCACCAGGCCCTAAAAAGGGTCGGAGATAGTCTGACCGTCACGGCCCAATCTCCCGATGGCGTCATCGAAGCAGTTGAAAATGAGGACGCTAGTATCATGGGAATCCAGTGGCATCCAGAATTATTGTGGCAAAACGATCCAAAAGAGGAACGGTTGTTTCTCGACTTCTTTGAGCGAATCAGTAACCAATAAATAGCGAAAACCACCTTGATAGAAATATCAGGGTGGTTTCTTTGTTACTTGTTGTTTTCAAAGTATTCTTCATCGTGATTGGTGCTGTGACTTAGTTCGACCATCTTGCCGGTTTGATTGTAAACGAGCCACTCGGCGAGGTTCACGACGTGGTCACCAATCCGCTCGAGTAATCGGATCACCATTAAGTAGCTTAGGGCTGCTTGCGCCGTTTTACTGTTCTTTTTCAGTGATTCGGTCACTAATTTTCTAGTGGAATGGTAATACTTGTCAATTGATTCATCCTGGTCAGCAATTTCCTTTGCTTCAGAGGCATTTCCCTCAAAGAAAGCTTCGAGCACCTGTTCTAACATTGAACGGACCTGCTCGGTCATTTCGCTGATGACTTTTTCAACCGCTGAGATTCGTTCGTGTCCCTTGGCGTTAATGGTTTCTCTCGCAATCGTATTGGCGTGGTCACCGATTCGTTCAATATCGGTACTGGCCTTTAGGATGCTGATAATCTGGCGAAAGTCACTGGCAACTGGTTGCTGGAGTGCAATCAGTTGTAAAGACTGTTTCTCTAAATCCATTTCTTCGTTGTTGATTTTGGGGTCCTCGGCGACGATCTTGCGTGCCAGATCTTTATCATGATCAATGAAAGATTTGGTGGCCTGATAGATTTGTTCACTACTATCAAATCCCATTTCCATGAAGTGTCCCTTAAGTTTCTTTAATTCATCATCAAATAATGCTCCCATAGTCATTCTCCTTATCCAAATTTTCCGTTGAGGTAGTCACTTGTTTCCTGCTTGTCAGGGTTCATAAACATTTTTTTGGTTTTGCCCACTTCTACCAGTCGACCGTTCAGCATGAATGCCGTTTTGTCTGAGATTCGAGAAGCTTGTGACATGTTATGAGTCACGATGATGATCGTATACTTGTCCTTGATGTTTAGGAGGGTGTCCTCAATCATCTGACTCGAAATGGGGTCTAATGCGCTGGTTGGTTCATCGAGGAGGATTACATCGGGTTGAATGGCCAAAAGTCTGGCAATACAGATTCGTTGTTGCTGCCCTCCAGAAAATGAAAGGGCACTTTTATGAAGTTTATCCTTAACCTCATCCCAGATGGCCGCTTGTTTTAAAGACTCTTCGACGCGTTCGTCCAGTATTTGTTTATTTTTAACGCCAGCTAATTTTAAGCCAAAGGTGACGTTATCATACACGGAAAAGGGGAAGGGATTGGGTTGTTGAAAAACCATTCCGACTTCTTTTCGGAGTTCCACGATGTCTTCCTTTGGACCGTAAATATTATGACCATTGAGCGTGAAGCTTCCGGTAATGGTAATATCCGGGATTAAATCGTTCATTCGGTTTAAACAACGTAGGTACGTTGACTTTCCGCATCCTGATGGTCCGATGAGGGCGGTAATTTCATTTTGTTTAAAATTTAAATTAATACCGTGTAAAGCTTTCTGTTTTCCGTAGTATAGATTGACGTTTTCAGTTTTGATAATTTCTTTTGGTTTGGTTTTACTTGTCATTTGCTTCTCCTTAACCGAAGTTACCGGAAATGTAGTCTTCAGTGGCTTTGACCTGTGGTCTGGTGAAAATATCCGCTGTTTTAGCGTACTCCATGACGTGCCCTAGATGGAAGAAAGCGGTATAGTCACTGACTCTGGCAGCTTGCTGCATGTTATGGGTCACAATGATAATCGTATATTTTTTCTTTAGCTCCAGAAGGGTTTCTTCAATCTTAGACGTTGAGATGGGATCAAGGGCGCTCGCTGGTTCATCTAGCAACAAGATGTCAGGTTGCATGGCGATTGAACGGGCGATACAGAGTCTTTGAGCTTGTCCACCAGATAGAGCAAGGGCACTCGTGTCCAATTTGTCTTTGACTTCGTCCCACAAGGCGGCGGCTTTTAAGCTCTGTTCCACTCGCTGATCAAGTTCCTTAGGATCTTTTACACCGTGCTTTTTCAGGGCAAACTTGATGTTTTCCCGAATGGTTTTGGCAAATGGGTTGGGATGCTGGAAGACCATGCCGATGTTTTTTCGAAGAACGTAGACGTTTAACTTTTTTTGGTTGATGTCCACGTCTCGATACATGATTTTACCAGTGACGTTTGCCACACCGTCGTTCATTCGGTTAAGACAACGAAGAAAGGTGGATTTACCTGATCCAGAGGCTCCAATGAGAGCGGTGATCTTGAACCTAGCAAAGGCAAGGGAAGCATCAAAGGTGGCTTGCTTTTTTCCGTAGAAGACGTTCATGTCTTCGGTCTCAAGGGCCATTTCTCCTGGTGGTGTAATAATTTGATGGTGGTCTAAATCGTAATTTTGTTGAGCCATGTTTTAACCTCGCTTTTTTCTAGAAGTCCCAGTCATCTTGCGGTAAGCCCAGTTACCTAAGAAGCGCGACGACAGGTTAAAGACTAAGATAACAATGATAAGAACGGCTGATGCTCCACTTGAAACGACGTGTGCATCTGGGACAATGCCCTCGGTATTTAGTTTCCAGATATGAACCGCTAAAGTCTCGGCTGGACGCATGGGATTTAAGAAACTGCTGGGACTGAAGGGATTCCAGTCGGTGTAACTTACGATTGGGGCACTTTGACCAGCGGTGTAGATTAGGGCGGCAGCTTCCCCAAAGATTCGGCCGGAACTAAGAATGACACCGGTGATGATGCCCGGGATGGCTAGTGGCAGTACCACTCCAGTGATGGTTTTAAACTTGGAGAGTCCGAGCGATAACCCAGCTTCTCTTTGTAATTTTGGGACCTCTTCGATGGAATCTTCGACACTTCTAGTAAGGAGTGGCAAGTTGAAGATGGTCAAAGCAATCGCTCCTGACAGGATGGAGTAGTCAAGTTGAAACTTGATTACTAGCACCAGGTAGCCAAACAAACCAACGACAATGGAAGGTAATGAACTTAAGACTTCAATGGCCGTTTTGACGAGTGTTGTGAGCCAGTTGTCTTTGGCGTATTCCGCAAGGTAAATTCCAGCCCCAAGACTGATTGGCAGCGAGATGATGATCGTCAGTACCAGCAGGTAGACGGAATTAAAGAGCTGATCTCGAATCCCACCGCCCGCACTGATCGAACTGGACGTGGTGGTTAAAAATTTCCACGAGATATCGGGTAGACCGGTGATGAGGATGTAACCGAGTAGGAAGATTAAGATCAGAACTACGACTAAGACTAAGGCCCAGATGGTCCCAATGGCGAACTTATTAATTTTTTTGGCATTTATTTTCATTTTTTAAATGCACTCCTCTTTCCAATTAGTTTTACGATGACGTTGAATACTAGTGACATTACTAGTAAAACTAAGGCCAGTGTCCACAGGGCGTTGTTAGGCAACGTTCCCATGATGGTATTACCCATTTGGGTCGTCAGTTGACTGGTTAAAGTTGCAGTTGGACTTGTCAAGCTAGTTGGCATGAGGACTGCATTTCCGATAACCATCTGGACGGCTAGTGCTTCACCAAAGGCTCGCGCCATTCCGAAGATCATCGCGGTCAGGATTCCTGGAGTGGCAGCCCGTAAGACCACTTTGTACATCATCTGCCATTTAGTGGCTCCAAGTGAAAGGGCAGCACTCCGATAGTCCCGCGGGACGGCCTTTAAGGCATCCACTGACATTGAGGTGATGGTCGGAAGAACCATGACGAACAAGACGATGGTAGCTGGTAAAATCCCAGAACCAGTCCCGCCAAACACCGTTCTAACGATGGGAATCAAGACCATTAAACCGATAAACCCGTAGACGACGGATGGAATTCCAACGAGCAATTCGATTACTGGTTGCAGGATCTTTTGTCCTCGTTTGGGTGCAATTTCGGTCATAAAGAGGGCCATGGCGATGGCAAATGGGGTGGCAAGAATGGCGGATAATAGGGTAACCGCAAATGACGTGACGATCATTGGTAGTGCGCCAACTTCTGGTTTGCCATTTGGCCCCATTTGGCTTGGATTCCAAGTTCCCTTGGTGAAGAAATCAATGATACTGACGTGATCGGAGGTAAAGGTTGCCAGTCCCTTGGTGGTAATGAAGAAGAGGATGGTAATAACGAGGATCCCGATCAATCCGATACATATGAGACTAATAAAATGACCAACTTTGTCTTGATGAGTTTCTTTTGATGGTTTCAGTAATTTTTCTTTAATGTCATTCATATAAAAACCACTTTCATAATTATTTAACCGCTTGAACTTGACCTTCAGCATTCTTTTCAAATTTCATATTTTTAACTTGAATGTATCCGATCTGCTTGACTAATTTCTGTTGAACATGATCTGAAAGCATGTAATCAATAAATTTTTTGGTAGTTCCAGTGGGCTTGCCCTTGGTATACATGTGTTCATACGACCAAATTTTCCAATTGTTATTTTCCACGTTGGAGTCGGTTGGTTGTACCTTGTCGATGGAAATACTTTGCGTTTTATTGTTTAAATATGGAAACGAAAGGTAACTAACCGCTCCAGGAGTTGATGAGACGATTTGTTGCACCGTTCCGTTTGAGTCTTGTTGCTGGGCGTTGACGGCTTTTTTGCCCCTTAAAACGGACTGTTCAAAGGTCATCCGGGTTCCACTTCCCTCGACCCGGTTAATCACCACGATCTTGACGTTGTTTCCGCCGACTTGCTTCCAGTTGGTGACCTTCCCGGTAAAAATCTGTTCCAATTGTTTCATGGAGAGATTTTTGACTCCTACCTTCTTATTTGCAACCGGTGCGATTCCCACCACGGCGACCTTGTGGTCAACTAAGTCACGAGCGGTAACCCCAGGTTGTTGGGAGGCAAAGACGTCTGAATTACCAACGTTGACGGCTCCCTGTTGGATTTGGCTTAAGCCAGTTCCGGATCCACCACCCTGGACGTTTACATTAACTTTCGGGTTACTAACCTGATACTCCCGACTCGCTTGCTCGACCAGTGGTTGAAGTGCCGTGGAACCAACGGCGGTAATCTTATTACCGTTTTTGGCTTTGGTGGAAGAAGATGATCCGCACGCGGCGAGTCCCAGCGCCAGCAGTCCACACGTTAATATCAATGCAACCCTTTTCTTTTTGCCTAATGACATGGACGAAATCTCCTTTGGTTTAAATGGACATTATTTTGTTTACGAACCAAGTATATAAGGTGAATGTAAATGTTAAGTAAATTTTACGGTCTTTTTATGTAAATGTTTGGTAAAACCAAAAAGACCCCTTCAATCGTGCTTGAAGAGGTATTAAATAACATTGTTATCAAAATCAAACTAAATGGATAGCCATGCCATCCATCCCGGATAGAAGAAGTCGTAGAGGTTGTTACACAGCATGATGGCCTCTTGTTCGTTATACCGATGTTTCAAAATGTCACAAAAAGTAGCATAAAACGAGAACACGTGAAAATGCAGTTCCTGGTAGTTAAACTTAAAGCTAATGGGGATGATGTTACGTTCTTGCATGATCCCAATGGCGTTAGCAATTTTTTGGGTAAAGTACTTCGTTAGCATTTCGGCTAGATTGTCATACTTTGACCCCTCTGATTTAAAAAGAATTAATTCCTTATACTTCGGATTAGCGTAGAGGGTATGGATGATTTGATTCATATTCAAAATGTTTTGTTTCCACACCGTTTGGACGCTATCGGGGCTGATCTTAGCCATTCCTTGATTAAACTGATTCTCGTATTCATCTTTTAGTTGCTTAATAAAGGGATCGATAATTTCATCCAAGATTTTGTCTTTAGATTCAAAGTGTTTGTAAAAGGAACCAGTGGTCCGGTTAGCGTTTCGGCAAATTTCACGAATCTTTGTCTTATCAAACCCGTTTTTTAAAAAGGCCTCAAAACCGGCATCTAGTAATAGGGAATGGGTTTTATCCTGGTTACGAACGTTTGCCATGAAAATTCCTCCAGTGGATTGATTGCTTAATTTAAGATAACAGTGTTATATTAGGTGAGTATTATTTGCTTAATGATGGTCAACTTAACTTCGTATGATTTTTCAAAGGAGAAAAACAATGATAAAAAAGTTTAAGTTAAGTATAACAGCAATTTTAATCTTATTTTGTGTCATCGTGTTAGTTGGTTGTGGGAAAAATCAGCAGGTGAACGGGCCAACCATAAGCTGAGGGTGGTTACTTCAACTAATTTTTACGGTCAAATTGCGAAAAATGTTTTGGGAAATCAAGGGAGCGTTCAGCCGATTATCAAGGGAAGCGGTGACCCACACGATTTTGATCCGTCAACGAGTAATGCGAATCAAGTTGTAAGAGCAGACGTGGTCGTTGAAAACGGCATTGGGTACGATGATTGGATGAAAAAGCTGGTCAAGAATGGAAGTGATCAGACGTCGGTTGTCAACGTTTCAAAGGTAATGAACCGAAAAGATGGGGATAACGAGCACATTTGGTACGATCCTGACACCGTTAGTAAACTCGTCTATCGATTGGCAGACGTCTACAGCGAAAAACAGCCGAATCACAAACGTTATTTTCATGATAATGCCAAGCGGTATTTAAAAGAGTATGAACCAGTTAGAAAGCAGGCAGAAAAAGCACGGGATAATCTGAACGATCACCAGTTAAATCGCAAGGTCGACGTCAGTGAACCGGTTTTCGATGATGCCCTTCAGTACATGGGATATCAGGTAAATGATCCTGATTTTGGCAACGCGACCGAGAAGGAGGTTGATCCGTCGCCTAAGAGCATTCAGAGAATCAGGGATGATATCACTCACCATCGGATTGCTTTCTTTGTTGATAACACGCAGGCTGACAGTAAAATGGTCAAGAACCTCGTCAAGTTAGCAAAGGATCATGATGTTCCGGTTGTAAAATTGACCGAAACGATTCCTGAAGATAAAAACTACTTGGAGTGGATGAATGATGCCTATCGACAGGTGGTCAGGATTCAAAATAATGAAATGAAGAACAAATAAAAAGATATCTAAACCTATTAGTGGTTTAGATATCATTTATTATTGTTTATTTAATTCAGCTTCAAATTCATAACCAAAGCCGCGAACCGTTTTGATTAAGACCGGTTCTTTGGGATTAGGTTCAATCTTGTCCCTTAGATGACTGATGTGCATTTCAAGCATGCGGGAAGATTGGTCGATGTAAAGATCGTTCCAAACGCCGTTTAGGATTTGTTCACGACTGAGGATCCGTTTAGGGTGGGTCAGAAAGTACTCTAAGAGCTTGAATTCCTTAGGCGTTAGTCGAAGTGAGGTACCGTTTTTGGTGGCAACCTTCTGGTCTAAGTCAACGTCGATGTCAGAAAAGTGAAATCGTGGTTTAACCTTCTGATGCTTTTCTGGTTTGAGACGCTGATTTTCGTCTTGGTAGAAGCGCGCACGATGCTTCATTCGCAGCATGACCTCGTCAGCGTTGTATGGTTGGATGATGTAGTCGTCGATGCCCACTTTAAATAATTGGTCAACAATACGCTCGTCCTTTTTTTCTCCCAGAGCGAGAATTGGAAGTGAGGCCGTTTGGCGGATTTTAAGGACAAGGTCGATCAACTTTTGAGCTGCAACGGTACTCAGGTCCCAAATAATGGCTTGTTCCTCATACTTTTGAATGGATGATAGTAAGCTTGAAACATCGTATAAATCGTCGACAAAGTAGCCGTTGTCATTAAAGGTTTGGTTGAAACTAAGTGCTAATGATAATTTTTCAGTCACTAAAACAATGTGATTCATGGCACCATCCCGATTAAAAATCACGCTTCTCTTTCTTCACTCATTATACAGTTTTATGGCTTATAATCGTAGCTTTAACGTTTTCACGTAGCTAAACTACTTGGAATCAGAATGTTGGTTCTCTTTTTCCTGTCGCTTTTTGGCGCGATGAAGACTCACTAAGACGGTAATGATGGTTACCACCACGAAAACGACTACCATCATAATGACGAGCCCGATAAACGTGCTTAAATCCATGTCGTCCATTCCTTTCGTTAATGAATGATTTTATTTTAACACGACCGAAAAGATTAAGTTTTAAGGAAATCACAAATTTATAACTTAATTGATTGTGATAAAATGACTAGGAAGGAGTTTGATGCATATCATGAATGATACAAACGACGCTAATACTACTAACTACTTAGATATCGTAAAAAGATTAGTTTTTGATGAAAAAATTGAATACTTGTTTTGGGGCGCTATGACCACCCTGGTCTACTTTGTCAGTCGATTCGTTTCGATGAAGATTTTTACCAGTGATTTTACCCCGGTCTTGATTGCCCAAGTGCTGTCGATTGCGTTTGCCTTCGTGGTGAACAAATACTTTGTTTTTAACAGTGGAACGCAGTCCAAGACACTTCAGGCTCAGATCGTTAACTTTGTTTCGGGACGATTGTTTGTTTTGGTCCTCGACTTTTTGATGACTTATGTAATGATCGATAAGTTTCCGCAATTTTTCATTAAGATTTTGTTTTTAGACCACTTAAATTATTCGGCTTGGTTGTTCCAACTTCCTGTTGTTCACGGGTTGATTGGGAGTCCCACGTTGTTCAATAGTTTTATCTGTGTGGTTGGGACGCAAGTCATGGCCATTGTGATTAATTACTTTGTTTCGAAGTACTTTGCTTTTAAATAAAATCAAAAAAGCATCCACTTTTCTAAGTGGGTGCTATTTGTTTGCGATGTAATCCAAAATCTTGAATAAATCGCGATGGTTCTGTTTTGAAATTGGGTGGTTAATGATGGTGTTCTTAGACTGCTTGAAAACAGAACCATTGAGGTAGGAGTAGTCGTTAATTGCCATTTCGGTAACGTTGTCGTGTTTGGGCTCGAGGTGAAACTGGAGGCCAACGAGATTATTCTTTACAAATCCCTGATTAGTAAGTTGATCACTTGAGTACAATAACGAGGCACCATCTGGAATTTGAAACGTTTCTTCATGCCAGTGGAGCACTTCTAGTTGGTTGGATAATCCGAGGATGAGTTTTGATTTTAAGTAGACAAGAGCAAACCCAACTTCCTTAGTGTGCGAGTCAAAGACGGAAGCTCCTAGAACTTTGGCCATTTGTTGGGCACCAAAGCAGACGCCAAAGACTGGTTTTCTTTGGCTAATCATCCGTTTAATTAGTTCTCGTTCGGATTTGATCCAGTTTGTGTCGTCGTTGACGCTCATTGGCCCGCCTAAGATCACTAACATGTCGGTCTTAGATGCGTCTGGTAGCACCTTAAACTGGGAAGGATGATAAACGAACATCTGGTGATGGTTGTAATGAATCCAGGCGGAGATTGCTCCAGGTCCCTCATCAGAAGTGTGTTGTAAAATACTTACTCTCATTATTGTTGTGCCTCTCGAATTGACCGTGATAATAAAAAAAATAATGCCAATTGGCATTATTTTAGTAAATTACATCATTCCGCCTTGCATACCGATCATGGCCGCAATGGCTGCGACAATCATCTTGAACAATCCCATTACGATGAATGCAACGATGATTCCAAAGGCAATTGTGAATGCCATTTGCATTGATGATTTCCAAGCAGCCTTGTCTCTACCACCGAGGAACTTGTAGAACAACCATGCTAAAGCGATTAGAATGATCAAAATTACAACTAATGCAACAATTGAAATGATTAAACTTTCTGTACCCATAATTTTCACCTCACAAACATAAGATTATATATATTTAGCATGAACTTTTAGGGTTAAATGTGCAAACATATTACTTAATTTTGAAGGAATCTATAAGAATCTTAAAATATGCTTACGGTAAGTCAATTTAGTAACTTTTTGGTATCAACGGTGCTATCTTAACAGTTGAAACATCATAAAAATATCAAGGGAGCTCTTCAAAGATGAAAATGAAGAAAACATTATTTACGTTAGCTGCCGTAGCTAGTGTGGGATTGGTACTTACTGGTTGTGGAGAAAGCAAGAGTAGTTCTAAGTCCAGTTCGTCATCAAATATGTCGAGTAGCAGTAGCGAAAAAACAATGAGTAAAAAGGACATGAAGGAAACCAAGGGCGATAAGTCAATGGACATGAATATGCAAATGAAGCATAAGATGAATCTTCCAACTGACTTAGCTGCCGCTAAGAATCCTAAGTTTAAGGTTGGTTCAGAAGTTAAATTATCAGCTAACCACATGAAGGGCATGAAGGGTGCCAAGGCTAAGGTTACCGGAGCATATGACTCACCACTTTATGTCATCGATTACAAGCCAACCGATGGTAAAGCTGAAGTTAAAAATCATGAGTTTGTTACCAAGGACCAACTTAAGGCTGACAAACAAGGTGCTACCTTGAAGAAGGGCGAAAAAGTTACCGTTGAAGCTGATCACATGCCTGGCATGAAAGGTGCTAAGGGTAAGATTGTTAAAGTTTGTGACGGTCCTGCCTATGCTGTAACCTTCAAACCAACTAATGGTGGCAAAGAATACGTTAACCACCAATGGGTCAGCCAAACTGAAATGAAAAAATGCTAATTTAAATTAGTTCAAAAATACTAGGACGTTGTCCTAGTATTTTTTATTTTAGATGAAGTTGTAACCGATGGCACCAATTAAACCAATAATCGCGGCAATTAAATACCACTTAGTTTTCTTATTTTTGCCGAACATGCCCCATAAGAGTTCATCAATAAAAACGATTAAGACCGTGATTAGTAAGATATTGAAGTGGGCGAACATGATGGCAATTACCAGGGCAATGCCACAGATAAGATCGTTAATGTTTCGTAAAACCTTGCGCTTGTTTTTCATTTTTTCTCCATTAATAGTAGTTTGAGGTTTAATCAGTGATACTAATCATATTACTTCGGATGCCTTTTAGACAACATCATCTGAAACCAAAAAAATTCCTTAGCTTGAATTGGCTAAGGAATTTCTTATAGGTACTGTGATTTTTTGAGTGCTTCTTGAAGAGCTTTAGGACAAACGTTAATGTTCTCGGTGACCTTTAGGTGGTTATTACTAGCGGCCTCCACGATTTTGGCAATGTCATTAACAGCCATTTTACCCTCTAAGGCATAAGCAATGTGGACGGCAAATTCGTAAAAGTTATGGGAATCCTGCATCTCCATTTGCACGGTATTGTATAGTTTTTGGTCATTTATAAAAACATCGTTTCCAGTACAATGAATCATAAGCACGCCTCCTTTATTATCTTATAATAATTATAATTAAATAAGTTGAATAATCAAATGATGGGATTGTAGTTCATCAAAATTCACTAACACTGAGGAAACTTGGTGAGCGGGAATGACTGAATGGCCGATATCCCGTGCCTTAATTAATTGATTTTTTTATTTATGTGCCTTAGCCCTTTGATTGAGCTAATCAGTATGTGATAATGTAAACGTAAGAAAATCTTAATATTTATTTAATTGGAGGAACTAATATGAATGAATGTCCTAATTGTCATTTTAATAACAAGCCAGGCGCAAAGTTTTGTGTCAAGTGTGGAACTAAGTTGACTGGCAACAGTCAAACAAGCAGTAACAAGGTACATAATGAAGCAAAAAAGCAGCAACACCCCCGTAATTCACAGGCTGACGTTTCTAACGGGTTAACCAGCGTGTTTAATTATTTCATTGAATCGATTAAACATCCAGTCAAATATGAGGCTACTAGTGAAAAGTATCTGGGATATATCTCGCTTGGAATCTTCGCCGTTTTGACTTGGTTAGTTTCGTTTATTTTAGCAATGAGAATGAAGAGCGGACTGGCCTCTGAATCAGTTCCATACTCACTTATTCATAAGATGGACGGTGTCATTAACACGAGCGTTATGGGACTAGGACTGATTATTGCCGTAATCGGTCTGTTAGCTTGGATTTTAGGCTATGTCGGTGTTCACTTTGTCATGAACAACAATATGAGCCTCAGTGATTATACGAATGAGTACGGTAAATTTTTAAACGTTGGAATTATTTTACTGTTGGTGGGCCTGCTCCTATCCGCCGTGATGCCCGCTGGGATTTTGTTTTTAATTGGTCTCTACGTGGTCGACCTGGCCATCACCATTTCGGGTTGGGCGTTAATCTATGAAATGCTCTTTTCTAAGAATTTTGGGTCGATTGATAGTTTCTATGTTTTACTGATTGTAACGGTTATTGTGGCAATCATTTCCGCTGTCCTAGTAGCTATTTTGGGTAACAGCCTGGGCTCTCAACTTCAGACTTTGGGTCAAGAGATCATTAACAACTTTGCTGCTAACTTTGGTCAGGGATACTAGGAGGAGTCAAAATGAGTGAAGAAGCGTCTTTTTGTCCCAATTGTGGACATCGAATTAATGTAAACGATGAGTTCTGCCCCAATTGTGGGTATAAACTAACTCCTAATGGATCACCAAAAAATCAAGCAGGACCAAGTCACAAGACATCAGGGAGTGAGCCCCTGCGTCAGACAAGTAACGTTAATCGTCCGCGAAAGCAAAAGAAGATGAGACCACTTACTAAAGTGATTTGGGTGATTGTGGTGGTCTTGGTAGTGGTACTTATCGGTGGTTACTTATTTGGAAGGAATTACTATTCAAAAGCTAATCAAGTCGACCGGGTCATCTCAGCGATTAAAAATGATCAGGAAAAGAATTTGGCCAATGTATCGGAAACAAACGACCCGAACTTTAAGATTAGTGGGAAAGCAATGAAGCCAACCATTAATTATTATGCTAGTAACAAGGACCAGTTATCAAAGCTTAGAAGTCAGTTCATGCGCGATAACGATAATCCGGTGACCGACAACCTGCAGTTTAAGCAGGAAGGTAACACCTGGTTAGTTTTTCCTAAGTATAAACTGATGGTCAAACCCGTTTATTCTAATATTTCCACTAACCTGAATGGGGTCTCTTTTAGTGTGAACGGCAAGCAGATTACCAGCAACATGGGCAGTCAAAAGGCTAAGAAGATTGGGCCACTTGCACCGGGTCTTTATAACATTACCACTGCTGGAAAAGTCAATGGCCGTGAATTACACAATAATGGTCAGTTCGACTGGATTGATGGTGCCAGTTCAGCGTCCTTACCACTGCGAATTATTACCTTTACCGTAAAGGGTCAACCAGGATCAGACGTGTTGATTCAAAATAAGAAAGTTGGGACGATCGGTGATAATGGGAGCTTTAAGCTCTCTAACTACCCATTCAGTACGAACATGAACGTTCAGGTTCAGATGAAGGGCAAGTCTGGTAAATTAATTCAGAGTAAACCATATAATTTAAAAGATAGTGATAACAACAACACGATTGAGCCGAAGTTTGATGGGATTGCCACAAAGGATCAGGCAGATCGGGTCTTGAATCCACTCTGGACTCAAGTCAGTGGTGCCGGCAACGACGTGGATATTTCTCATTTCTTTGATGGTGGAAATAGTAGTCCTGCTTGTCAGGATATGCTGAAGATGGTCAAAAGTTATAATGACAATGATAAGATTGAGTCATTTGAAACCAGTGAGAGGACCGAGTCGGTCGCACCTTATGATAGTGGGGAGACGCAGGTCACTTATCAGGTTGACTATACTTTCAATAACAATGACGACGATGACAATAGTTCAGTTCGTCATCAGACGTTTGAGTACAATGCCATCTTGGTCAAAAATCCTGGCAGTGATGATTCTGATGATCTTCCGTTTATCATCAAGAGTAACCAGTCAGTTAAGAAAGTATCGGATAGTACCAATAACGATTAATAGTAATCTAGAAAAGAAACGAGCATTCTGTGCTACGTTTCTTTTTGTTTGGTGTATGTTATGATTTCCTCAATATTATAAAAGGATGGAAATTAGATTGGCAGAAAAACGTAAATCACATAAATTCTTGGCCTTTTTACTCGTGTTGGAAATTATCATCGTGATTGTGGTCGGAGTTTCCGGGACAAAGTATTACTCAAAAAAAGCCAGTGGTGACCGCTTGGTGAATGCCCTGCGTAATCACGAACAAAAGCAGGTGATTGCTGGAATCAAAATTGACGGGCAAACGGGTGCTCCAAGTGAAAAGGCCCTTCAACCCCTTGTTAACGATTTCGATCAAAATCCGGAAGCAGTTAATCGGCTCAAAATGCAGATTAACGGTGAGAAAGCGGCCGGAAGCAACTTGGTTTATAAACAAACGGGGAAGAATTTCCTGGTATTTCCACGTTATCAACTGGTAGTTAAACCAATTGATCCTAAAATTAAGACCAATCTTTCAAAGGCAAACGTGACAATTGATGGAAACAAAGTAGATAAAACGGATGACAATGGTGATTTGAACGTGAAGTCACTCATCCCGGGAGTTCATCAGATTGAGGCGACTGCCACGGCTGGTGGTAAGCAACTTAAGACTTCCGGACAGTTTAATTTGATGAAGTCATCTGATACGGCGAACCTGACGTTTAACGTGGTTTCGTTTGGACTTCAAAGTGTCCCAGACGCCATCGTCTACGTTGACAATCACCCGGTTGCTCAAATTGGTGCGAACGGCAAGGCGAAGGTCAATAATTTACCCATTGGTGATGATTCATCAATTTGGGCCACTCTTAGTGTTGACGGCAAACCAATGAAAAGTGAGGTTCAGTACCTCGGGATGAAGAATAATCATTCTGAGATCAAATTTCCGTTTAAAAAGCTGGTTGATAAAAAGGCGGCGACTGGTCTGCTTAAAGCCGTGTGGGAGCCGCTGAACCATGATGTTTTTGACGAAAAATCAGCTGATCAGGTTCAGTACGACCAAAACTTTGTTGGTGGGAAAAGTAACCCAGCCTATAATCAGATGATTACGATTGCGAAAAAAGATCATGCACCAGACGTTAAGGATCTTCAGATTAAGGTAAACGTTAAAAAGGTTACAAGTACTGGTGAGGGGAAAGCCACCGTTGATTTTGCGGTTCAAACTGATTCAACCAACGATCAGGGTCAAAAAGCGTCAAAAACGACTAACTATCGGGCTGATGTTAAACAAGATGTTAATAATCAACTCAAACTTAAGGGTCTGGATGAGGTTAAATAAAAAAGGAAGCCGATTATGGCTCCCTTTAGTTGACGTTTGCTTTAATAAACTTTGCAATGATTTCAGCCATCATTTTGTAAGTAGCGGAATTAGGGTGAAGACGATGGTCATGCAGTCTGGTTTTGTAATTATCGTCGTCGACAAGGGTTGGTGCCACCTTACGCCAGTTCAGATACGGAATGTTATTTTGGCGATAAACGGTGGCTAAGCCGCAAAGGAGCTGACCAAACGTGTAGTGGGCGAGTCCCTCAATGTGGTAGTTATCGGCGCCACCATCGAAGCGGTTCAATGGAAGGATTCCTAGAATTTGGATGGACGGATTTTCAGCCCTGATTTGCTGGATGTTTTCGTTTAACATCCTTTTAACTACTTCTAAAGTATCGTAGCGGTGGGCAAAATCGTTGGTACCGTAAAAGATCGTGGCAATGTCGTAGTCACGAAAATTGTTGTGGTTAACCTGATAGGTTAAGTCTAGTTCACAATTGCCGGTAATGGTCCCAGCATTCTGACCCGCGTTTTTGATGAAGTTAAATGGTAAAATTTGACCTAAATAATAGGGCCAATTGTGCACTAAATCTTTTTCTCCGTCAAAACCACGAGTTAACGAGTCACCTAATAATATGATGTTGTCTTCATTAATTGATTTCATTTTTTAAACCTCGGTTGTGAATTGTGATACTATCATTTTACTGCTAAGTCAATTGACATGGGCATTTTATTATTGCATTATAGAATATAATTAAATTTTATTAAGTCGCATGGGAGATGAAAACGTGAGTTATAAAAGGGTAATTGTTGTGGATTTAGCATCACTCGGATTACGCTCGGACAATGAAGCAGAACAACTTAACGCTTCAAGCGATAACATCCTTTCACACGTTTTGAATCAATCATCAAAGTCGGACTTACCGTCACTTCGGCGGTTGGGCCTTTTTAACATTTTTTTTGATGGGGGTCGTTCTTCATCAGATGAAGTCAATCCCGAGGGCGCTTACGGATTAGTTCGAACTAATTCCGTGGTTAACCGGCCCGCTTCTGGATTGCGAGAAATGTTTGATTGTGCCGTTAATTCACGGGTGTCAAGCGTCTTTGAAGAGGTTTATAAAGCGGAAAAGAGTTCCGTGATCATTTCCCGATTTGTGGAATATCTTCAGGTTCAGGACTTTTCCAGACGGATCCAGGTACCCGATAATACCTCTGCTTTTGTTGAATTAAATCATCAACTGGAAAAGGTTCGGAGCGGTTTTATTTACGTTCAAGTTCCAGATCTTCAAACCTCCGCTATGGAAGGTGATTTGGATCAATTCTCATCGGAACTGAAGAAAGTTGATGTCATGTTATCAGAATTGATGGATTCTTTAGAGGATGATGACTTGTTGATTGTTACCTCAAGTCGGGTTGGTGATTCACAAACTCAGGATGGATTATCAACTTACAAGATTTTACCAGTAATGTTGTATGATAATCAATCGACCGATCGTCACATTGAAGATATTAATCGAGTAAATGTAATTGGTGGAACGGTTCTAGATGGATTAGGAATTCTCGATCGAGTAAAACGACCATCAGTGAGTTTACTTCCATATTTAAAAAAAGAGACAGCTTAGGCCGTCTCTTTTTTGATTGCTTTTAATCTAAAGCAGCTAATTCAATTATGCGTGTGGTAAACTTGACTAATAACGACGGATTTAAAACGGAGGGATATTATGCAAAAAATTATTATGGACATGGACCCAGGAATTGACGATGCTGCGGCTTTGTCAGTGGCACTCAATGAGCCAGAACTGGATGTGGACTTGGTGACCACCGTCGCTGGAAACGTGACGGTTGATAAAACCACGATTAATGCCCTCAAAATTATTAATTTTTTTCATGATGGTGAGCGAGTGAAAGTCGCTAGTGGAGCCGCCAATCCTTTGATAAAGCCGTTTGAAGATGCGGCTCGGATTCACGGTGAGTCTGGGATGCGCGGTTATGATTTTACGGGTGAACTGCCAGAGCCATTGAAAATGACCGCGGTGAAAGCCCTTCATGACCACATTATGGACAGTGAAGAGCCAGTCACGTTGGTCGCAACGGGATCTTATACTAACGTTGCCCTCCTACTGTCTGAATATCCAGAAGTAAAAGCCAAGTTAGAGCGGATTGTTGCCATGGGCGGAGCACTTGGACGTGGTAACATGACCAGTGCTGCTGAATTTAACGTCTTTACTGACCCAGATGCGGCCAAAATAATGTATCAAAGTGGCGTTAAAATCGTGATGATTGGACTTGATGTGACCAAAAAAGCTCTTCTTACTAACGAAACTTTAGCTGAAATTAAGAAAATGAATCGAGCGGGAGAGATGCTCTCTGCCATTATCACTAGTGATGGGGATCAAAGTGATGCAGGCGTGGCCATGCATGATGTTAATACGATTTTCTACCTACTACACCCAGAATTACTTACTACTGAAGAGATGTGGATTGATATTCAAACTACTGGACCCGCCAATGGTGCCACCGTTGGTGATATTCGTGGTGCTTATCATCATGGTCAAACTAATGCTAAGGTTGCCGTTGACATTGACGCCCAAGCGTTTAATGACTGGTTTAAATCTGAAGTTCAAAAGATGCAAGATTAAACGGAACGGAGTAAATTGCTAGGCAATTTTTTTCCTTTTTTTGGTAACGAAATCTTTAAATTTTCGTTATAATGAATAAAGGGTCTAATTTAAATTGGTTTAACTTTAAGTAGTTTCCAATTGTTTGTTTTACATAGGAGAAGTAAATGAATCCAGAACAGTTTAAAGCGGCATTGTTAAAGCACGATATCTCACTATCGGACTTTCAAGTAGAACAGTTTAAAAAGTACTACGAACTCTTAGTGTCGTATAATCAAAAGGTGAATTTGACGACCATCGTTGAACGTGATGACGTGTATCTAAAGCACTTTTACGATTCACTTACCCCCGTTTTTTACATACCAGAGCTTAAAAAAGCAAGATCAATTGTAGATGTTGGTGCGGGAGCCGGGTTTCCGTCAATCCCACTTAGAATTATTAACCCCGATTTAGAGGTCACCATCGTGGACTCACTTAATAAGCGGATTATCTTTTTGAAACAACTAGTTAGTGAACTGGGACTGACTAACGTGCGCCTTGTTCATGCTCGTGCCGAGGAATTTGGTGGGAAGCGGTCGAAAGATCGTGAACAATTTGATTTTGCGACCGCACGGGCACTGGCGCGGTTGAGTGTGATGTCTGAGTTGTGCCTTCCACTGGTTAAGATTGGTGGCAAGTTAATTGCGTTAAAGGCCGCTAGGGCTCCTGAAGAACTGAAGGGAGCAAAAAAGGCGATTACAACTTTAGGTGGTAGAGTCGAAAATGACTTTGAGTTTAAATTACCGGAAAACGATGAAGTCAGAAATATAATTGTCATTGATAAAGTGACCAAGACACCGAAGAAGTATCCAAGAAAAGCTGGAACTCCAAATAAGGATCCGATCAAGTAAGAAGGAGGGAACAACATGGGAACCGTTATATCGCTTGCAAATCAAAAGGGTGGCGTTGGTAAGACCACTACTGCTGTTAACTTGGGGGCTGATCTAGCTACAAAGGGCAAGAAGGTCCTGCTGGTTGACGCCGATGCCCAGGGGAATGCCACTAGTGGTGTTGGCCTTAGTAAGCAAAAAATTAATAAAGATATTTATGATGTTTTAGTTAATGAAGAGCCGATTGAAGACGTTATCCTACATTCGGCTCATCAAAATCTCGATATTGTTCCTGCTACCATTCAATTATCTGGAGCAGAGATTGAGTTGACCCCCATGATGGCGCGTGAAACACGCTTGAAAACGGCACTTGAGAGTGTCTCTGACAAGTACGATTACATTTTAATTGACTGCCCACCTTCTTTGGGATTAATCACGATTAACGCCTTTACCGCCAGTGATTCGATTCTGATCCCGGTTCAATCCGAGTATTATGCCCTAGAGGGATTGAGCCAATTGCTTAATACCATTGGTTTGGTCCAGAAACATTTCAATCCCAATCTCAAGATTGAGGGAGTGTTATTGACTATGTTTGATTCCCGTACTAATCTTGGAGCACAAGTCAATGGTGAGGTCAGAAAGTTTTTTAAAGATAAGGTGTACACCACCGTCATCCCCAGAAACGTTCGTTTATCGGAAGCCCCCAGTCATGGACTACCGATCATTGACTATGATGCCAAATCAAAAGGCGCCAAAGTATACATGGAATTGACAAAGGAAGTGTTAGCTGCCCATGACCAACAAAAATAGTAAGGGATTAGGACGTGGAATTGAAGCATTGTTTAAGGACAATGACGTTAATAGTGATGACGAAGCAGTCGTTGATCTTGACCTGACCGAGATTTCACCTAATCCTTATCAACCAAGAAAGAAGTTTGATCAGAAGGCTCTTGACGATTTAACCCAATCCATTAAAGAATCAGGAGTTTTTCAGCCAATTATTGTGCGCCACGACGTTGACAATCATAATTACCAGATTATTGCTGGTGAACGTCGATTTCGGGCATCTAAAGCTGCTGGGAAAACTAAAATTCCAGCAATCATTCGTGATGCCACCGAAGAGCAAATGATGGAAATCGCTGTAATGGAAAACTTACAGCGTGAGGACCTTAATCCACTAGAAGAAGCTCAAGCGTACGATACTTTAATGACGAAATTGAATTTAACGCAAGCACAAGTTTCAGAACGCTTAGGGAAGAGCCGCCCTTATATTGCGAATTATCTTCGTTTGCTGGGGTTGCCCCAGTCAGTTAAAGACATGTTGCAGAAAAAACAACTGTCAATGGGACAGGCGCGCGCTCTTTTGTCAGTCAAAGAGAAATCACAACTTTTGAGTTTAGCTACGAAAGCCAAAGATGAGACCTTGACGGTTAGACAGTTAGAAAAGCTGATTGCTAAGGCTAACAAGGCTCATTCAACTAAGAGTAAACGACCAGTGAAAAAGTCCAAGTCTCCCTACATTAAGGAGAGCGAGGACCAACTTCAAGATAAATTTGGAACCAAAGTTTTGATTAATGAGACCAATTCTAAGATTGGTAAGGGGCAAATCCAGATTGATTACATGTCAAACGACGATTTGAACCGGATTTTAGACCTATTGGATATTCATCTCGACTAGGGAGGATATTTTTATGTATGGAATGAATGATATCGTTGAAATGAAGAAACAGCATCCCTGTGGCACAAATCGATGGGAGATCATTCGAATGGGAGCTGACATTAAGGTTCAGTGCATGGGTTGTGGTCACATTGTGATGATTAGTCGACGACAATTTGAGAAACGTTTAAAGAAAATACTAGAAAAACACGAAGAAATTAACTAAAAGAGGTAAGCAGGATGTCTTTAACAGCGGGAATCGTTGGGTTGCCGAACGTTGGTAAGTCAACACTTTTTAATGCCATTACTAAAGCTGGTGCTGAAATGGCTAACTATCCTTTCGCAACGATTGATCCAAATGTAGGAATGGTGGAAGTGCCAGACAAGCGGTTAGACCGGATTCAGGAATTGATCCCAGCTAAAAAGGTGGTACCAACTACTTTTGAATTTACCGACATCGCGGGGATTGTAAAGGGTGCTAGTAAAGGTGAAGGACTTGGAAACAAGTTTCTTGAAAACATTCGTCAAGTGGACGCCATTGTCCACGTGGTGCGGGCCTTTGATGACGACAATATCACCTCAGTTACTGGAACCGTTGACCCCATTGGCGATATTGAAACGATCAACGTCGAACTTGGGATTGCTGATTTAGATGCCGTTGATAAACGAATTGGTAAAGTTCAAAGAGCAGCAAAGGGCTCGGACGAAGCCAAGGAAGAACTGGATGTTTTAAACAAGATTAAACCGGTGCTTGAAGATGGTGGAGCTGTTCGGGATATTGATTTTGATGAAGACGAGCAGAAAATTGTTAAGGGATTGTTTCTTTTAACCTCTAAACCCGTTTTGTATGTCGCTAACATTAGTGAAGAATCGATGGCTGATCCAGAAAGTGACAAGTATTTCAAACTGGTTAAGGACTATGCTCAAAAGCACGGGGCCCAGGCAATTGGGATTGCTGCCGAAACTGAGCAGGAAATTGCTGAACTAGGTGATGATGACAAAGCTGACTTTCTTGAAGCTGAAGGAGTTAGTGAACCCGGTCTAAATAAGTTAATTCGGGCTTCATACAAATTGCTTGGACTGGAAACCTTCTTTACTGCAGGTGGCAAAGAGACCAAAGCCTGGACCTTCAAGAAGGGCACTAAGGCACCTCAAGCCGCTGGAATTATCCATTCTGATTTTGAACGGGGCTTTATTCGAGCTGAGATTATGTCCTTTGAAGACCTCGATAAATATGGAAGTGAAAATGCCGTTAAAGAGGCTGGAAAATTGCGGGTTGAAGGTAAGGATTACGTCATGCAGGATGGCGACATTGCCGAATTTAGGTTCAACGTCTAGGAGGAAATTATGAGCGAGGAAGATAATCGAAAACGAAATGCTAAAGCAAAACAGCATCAACATCACTCAAACACTAAGATTGCTGAACGAGAACAATTTGATCACGTTGGTTTGACCAAGAGAAATGCTGAATATATGTATAAGTTTAAGCAGGAACTTTCGGAAACCAAATTGGAACCAGAAAAGCAAGCTGCTCAGATCAGTACGATGGTAAACGAACTAAAAAAGGCTCAAAAGAGTGGGGTTACCGCAAAGAATCTGTATGGAACGGTTGCTCAAAAAGTGCAGGTTACGGTTCACCCGCCAAAGAAACCCCAGAAGATGACACCCATCACCTATGTGATTGATGCCACGTACAACTTTTTGTGGTTTTTGGTCCTGTTCTGTTTCTTATACGCAGCCATGTTCTTTATTAATTCCTCGCAAGCATCAAAAGGTGGTGTAATGGGGATTACTGGAATCTTCGTTTCCTCAATTGTTGCTGGTGCCGGGATGCCACTTATGACTAACTTGTTTGCTCCAGGAGTAAAGCATAAATATAATGGCATCATTCGAGCTTTGATGATGGTTCTATTGTTCGCAATTTGGATGTTAGTCTTCTTTGGTGGAACGTATATTCCGAGAGTGATTAACCCGATTACCAGTCCGATTGTTGATGCAGTGATTGGTGTGATTGGAATTGCGGGAATTTTGTACATGCGTCATCGTTTCCCAATTACCAATGGACTATTTACCGGGAACCGAAATTAATTAATGAATCGTGGATCAACTGGTCTACGATTTTTTTGATGTGAAAGTTTAAATGTTTATAATATTAAAACAATTTTGGTTAATCTCTGTTTTTAATCTGATAAACTGAAAGAAAATAGTGAATTCGAGGTAATTAAAATGAAAATTTTAGTTGTTGATGACGATAAAGAAATCGCACAGTTATTAGAAATTTATATTAAAAACGAAGGATACGAACCAATCTCGGCCTATAACGGTAGTGATGCCCTCTCACTTTTACGTACTGAACCAGACATCGGCTTGGTAATTTTGGATATTATGATGCCCGGAATGAGTGGGATCGACGTCATTAAAGAGATTCGCAAAGATTCACAGATTCCAATCATTGTGTTGTCCGCTAAAACGGCTGATATGGATAAAATTCAGGGACTGGTCTCTGGAGCTGATGATTACGTGACCAAGCCATTTAACCCGTTGGAAATCATGGCACGAGTTCGTTCCCTGCTTAGAAGAAGCCAAAACGACGTCACTAAGGACAAGCCCGATATTTTAAACGTGGGTCCACTTACCATCAACAAAGATTCACACGAAGTTAAGACGGAAGATGGCAAAGAAATTCAGTTAACCGCTCTGGAGTTTGGCATTTTGTACCTGCTTGCCAGCCATCCGAACCGGGTCTTTTCTGCTGATGAGATTTTTGAGCGCGTCTGGAAACAAGAAAGTATCATTTCGGCTAAAACCGTGATGGTCCACGTCAGTCATTTACGCGACAAGATTGAAGAAGCCACTGGCGGTGAAAAAGTAATTCAAACCGTTTGGGGCGTCGGCTACAAAGTGGAAGCATAATAAAAGGAATCTTGAGTTTGAAATTAACGACGAAGGAAAAAACTGAATTATTTGGTGAAGGAGTAGTTACTTTAATATTATTACTCCTTTTAAACTTGGCGATTACCGTCATTATTACTGAGTCAATTGAGAGTAACCCCGGTCTTAGGGACGGAATCTTTATCATTAAGCAGTCAGTGACTTTTGGGCCGATGCACTTTCGATTGCTTAGCTGGGAGAATCTCTTCATCATTGCCATGGGTGTGATTGACGTCATTATTATTTACTGGCGGCTGATTCGGCGCTATCACCAAATGCAACTCCGTCACATTATTTCGGAATTGCATTACATTGCGAACGGGCACTTTGACCATCGAATTCCCTTTGAATTAAAGGGAGATACCGAGCGGGTCATTCAGAGTATCAATGCGCTCGTTGACAGTGTCATTGAATCCATGAATGATGAGCGCGAAGTGGAAGCATCAAAGGACAAGTTGGTCACCAGTGTTAGTCATGATTTAAGAACGCCCTTGACTTCAATTCTGGGGTATCTTGGTCTTATTGAAGACGGTCAGTATCAAAATGAAGACGACATTTTAAAGTATTCGCATATTGCTTATTTAAAGGCGCAACAAATGAAACAGTTGGTGGACCGGCTCTTTGAGTATGCTAAGGCAGGTGACAAGTCTAAGCCGTCGCAAAAAATTGATAACATTGATGTGAATGCCCTATTGGAACAGCTTCAGACCTCATTTAAACTTGATGCATCTAAGCACAAGATGACGATTGAGATGAAGCCACTCAAGCGCGACATTTGGATCAAAGCCAACGCGGAATCGTTAGGTCGGGTATTTAATAACCTGATTTCAAATGCTTTTAAGTATGGAAAGGGTGGCCGTCACATCTATCTTTCTGCTAAGCCGTTTAGTAGTGAGGGAGTTGAGATTATCGTTTCAAACGATGGCGAACAGATTCCAAGGGGTTCACTCGATCACATCTTTGATCGTTTTTACCGGGTTGAGGAGTCACGAAATACCAAAACTGGTGGAACTGGTTTAGGACTTGCCATTGTTCGTGAGATTGTCACCAATCAGGGTGGTTATATTAACGTTTCTTCAACGAAAAAATTAACCGCATTTAAGATTTACCTTCCATTGGATGTTAAGCATCCATTACGGAAAAATAAACATGTGATAGGAGAGAAAAATGAAAACCAAGAAAAGTAATCATAATGGTCATCAATTTCTCGTTTCATTTTTAATCATGACGTTAGCGCTTATTGCCATGATTCCAGAGACCTTGGTCAAGGGCAACTCGAACGAAATCGATAGTAAAGCTGCCATCGCAGTAGACGCTAAATCAGGACAGATTATTTATCAAAAAAACTCTGCTAGAAACTTACCGGCAGCCTCGATGAGTAAGTTACTCACCGCATACATAGTTCAAAAACGAGTTCATGATCATCAATTGAAATGGGACACTAAGGTGAATATTTCACCTGCAGTTGCCAAATTAAGTACCAAAAAAGGGTTCACCAACGTTAAATTAGAGGCCCATAAGAAATATACGGTAAGGGCACTCTATTCAACGGCCTTGATTGGTTCAGCTAACGCGAGTGCGATGGCACTTGGTGATAAAATCTCTGGTAACAGTGAGAATTTTGCCAAAACCATGCGAAAGACTGCCAGAGAATTGGGAGTTAAAGACGCCAAATTCTATAATGCCTGTGGTCTGACTAATAAACAGGTTGCACCGATGAACTTACCAAGGGTGACTGGTGATTCTGAAAATGAGATGTCAGCAAAGGACACGGCAATCATCTCTTCCAAAATCATTTCACAGTATCCGGATGTGCTAAAAACCACTAAGAAAACGCAGTATACCTTTGGTGATACCGACCAGAAACCGAAAGAAGTTGTCAAAACTTCTAACGAAATGTTGAAGGGACAACGATATTACGATCCAGCCCTAAACGTGGATGGCCTAAAAACGGGAACTTCTAAGAAAGCGGGCGAAAACTTCGCAGGGACTTTAGATAATCACCATGGTCATCGCATTATCACGGTAGTCATGGGTGCTAAGCCTAATCAACGATTTATCGTTACTAAGAACTTAATGGAACATGTAATCAAGAATTATCGCCCCATGAAGTACGATAACGAGCAGTTTACCGAGAATCATCTAAAGGTGATTAACGGGAAAAAACGGACGGTTAAAGTCAAGATGAGCAAACCAGTTACCCTGTGGGGCAAAGTTTCTCAACCAAATGAGTTTAGCAACCACATTAGACTTGATCCAAAGCATGCTAAAGATAATGCGGTATCGGCTCCCGTGCTTAAAAATCAGAAGATTGGAACTAATCAAGTTGGATTTAAAAATCAGAAGGTGGAATTTTTAAATCATGATGGTGGAAAAGCGCCAATCGTTACCTGCCAAAGCGTTGATAAGGTTGGCTTCTTTTCGAGATTGTTCCGTGAAATCGTGGAATTTTTCTGATAATTACCATTAGAACAAAATTATGGTTTGTTATTTTGCCATTTTTTCTTATAATGAACAATGTACGCAAAAAGTTAATTAATTTTTTAGGTTATTTATTCGAGAAATCAAGTGGAGGATTTCAATTGACAAAATTAGTACCGAATCCTAATGAACCTACTTGGAAAGCCAATTTCAAGGTCTCATTTCCCTTAGACTTGAGTTACATTCCAATTGGTTTGGCGTGTGGGATTTTGCTACACGCTGCGGGATTTAACACGTTTAACACGATTTTGGTATCACTGCTGGTTTTTTCCGGTGGTGCCCAATTTTTGATCGCATCCATGTTAACCATTAATTCACCACTTCTAACGATTGTGTTGATGCTGTTCTTCCTAGAGCTGAGATACGCATTATTAGGATCAAGTCTTTCTAAGTATCTTCACGGGCAGAACACGCTCTTTACGTTCTTTTTTGCCTGTTCTTTAAATGACGAAAATTACGCTGTGAACTATTTAAAATTTTCAACTGACAAGAAATGGACCCCGAAGGATGCGTTGCAGGTGGAACACTTTACTTTATTCTTCTGGACCATTAGTAACTTAGTGGGGAGTTTAATTGGGTCAGCTCTTACAATTGATCTGACTGTGGTGCATTTTGCACTCACAGCGCTCTTCTTGTATATGATTGTGATGCAGTTAAAAGACCTGTTAAAAGTGTTCATTGCACTTCTTGCTGCTGGTCTTGCAATTTTCTTCTTAGTGTTAACAAAATCAACGCTAGGATTGGTAGCAGCTACCCTAGTGGCGTCGTTTGTCGGATTTTTGTTGGATAAGTATTTCCGAATTCGCAAGCGGAAGACCAACAAGAAGAGTATTTTTCTTAAGACGTTTAAAAACCCTGCGGGTACACCAAAGGAATAAGTTGGGAGAATTGTTATGAAATGGGATGCGATGCAACACTTTCTGTTAATACTGCTGTGTTTTTTGGTTGCCTTAGCTCCAAGATTTATACCCTTAGCATTTTTTAGAAAGCGCAAGATTCCAAAGTGGTTTACCGAATGGATGGAATTTGTACCAATTTGTCTGTTTACTTCACTGGTAATAAAGGATATTTTTATTAATCAATCATATGCCTTTTCAATTAGTGGTCAGGGACCAGAATTAATCGCTGCCGTGTTGGTAATTGGGATTGCCTACTGGACCAGATCCATGCTAGTTTCAGTGATGGCAGGACTGGCGGCGGTGTTTCTGTTAACGTTTGTCCTTTAATAAATATTTGATAACAAAAAGACGTAACTTCATCAGTTGAAGTTACGTCTTTTACTATTTATTATATTAAGTTATTTGTACATATAGTCACGGGTCATTGGAAGTGATGCACCAGCTGGTCCCTTTGAAATGAGGTACTGCATAACATCGATATTTCCAACCTTAAATGAAGCGGCACAGGCTTGAAGGTATAAGTCCCACATGCGGCAGAAACGTTCATCAAACATGTTTTCAATTTCTTTTCGGTGTGCATTGAAGTTTTTATCCCATGTTTCCGTCGTCTTCTGGTAGTGTCTTCTTAATGATTCCAGGTCATAGATTTGCATGCCATTATCAATAATGTGGTCTAAGTTTTCGGTCAAACCAGGAATGTAACCACCAGGGAAAATCCACTTATTAAGCCAACCATTGATTGCACCACCTTGTTGTCTAGTGATTCCATGGATGAGTGCGTTTCCGTTTTCGGCTAAGTGGTCTGAAACGACCTTGAAGTATTCGTCAAGGTTTTCTTTACCAACGTGTTCAAACATTCCGACTGACGTGATGTAGTCCCACTTTTCTGACTTTGGTAGTTCACGGTAATCTTGAAGGCGGACTTCAGCGACATCTTCAAGACCGTACTTCTTGATCTGTTCGTTAACGTAATCGCATTGTTCCTGACTAAGGGTCACACCAGTGACCTTTAAGTCGTATTCTTTAGCGGCAACTAACATTAAAGTACCCCAACCACAACCGATATCTAAAAGAGTACCACCAGGCTGTGGGTTTAGTTTCTTGATGATGTGATGAACTTTATTCATCTGAGCATCGTACAGGCTATCCTCTGGACTTTCCCAGTAACCACATGAATAGGTCATGGTCTTATCCAGCCAGATTTTGTAGAATTCATTTCCGATGTCATAATGCTTTTGGACATCTTTTTTACTTGCTGCTTCTGAATGAGAAGACTTTGGTAGCCACTTAATGAATTTCTTGTTGTGTAAGAAACTACTACTATCAAGGTAGGCTGCTGCAACTAAATCTTCTAAAGAAATCCCTTCAACAGTGATTACACCATCCATGTATGCTTCACCTAGAGCGATTGAAGCATTACTGGTAATATCTTTGATTGGAATTGCCTTGTGGATGGTAATGTGAGCTTTAGGCTCACCCTTACCATAGGTCTTGGTAGAACCATCCCAGTATGTTACCTTTAATGGAATATTAAAACTGTGTTTGATAAATTCACTGTAAAACGTCTTTTCAAGCATATAAAAACCTCTCTTTAATTCAATAGTTATATGGTCATTATAACCTTTTTTTGTGAAACTCGTAAAATAGACTGACATGAATTTTAACAAATTACATTAGATGCTATAATGAAAATACTGCGTACTACTATTAAAATTGACCTGAGTAAAGCGTTAAATAAGAATTATGGATGGAGAGGGGATGGATTAAAACCAAAATGGATAATTTAACCAATTGGTGGCAAAAATTTTTAAATAACACGAAGTTAAGACGAGCAGCGGTCTTGTTACTAATCATCGTGGTTTTGTATCTCTGTCGTTCAATGATGACCACCATTCTTCTGACCTTTATCTTTACGTTATTAATAACCAAGCTGGTACTTTGGATTCGAGCTCGGATTAAGATTCCGATCCCAATCTTGGTCATCGTGATTTACTTATTAATCGTGGGAGCCATTGTGCTGGTGAGTATTCTGTATCTGCCCCAAATCGCTGAGCAGGGGGTTGAGATAACCAAGACGTTGATTACCTTTTACGAAAGTCCACACTCGATTAAAAACCCCGAATTACGTTCATGGGTTCTATGGTTACTAAAAAACTTTAATGTACCAAACCAGATTAAGGGAAGCATGAACCTGATTTGGAGTTATATCACGAGCATTGGTTCAACTGGGATTGCGATGTTCATGTCACTACTTTTGAGTTTCTTCTTCACCTTAGAATTGAAGCAGGTGAAGCGCTTTTCTAAGAAGTTTTTAACCAGTACCTTTGGTTGGTTCTTCTCGGATATCCTGTATTTTGCGAAGACTTTCGTTAAAACCTTTGGGGTCGTGATTGAAGCTCAATTCTTCATCGCAATCTGTAACACCACCATAACTACGATTTGTTTGTGGATTATGCAAATCCCACAGCTTTTAATCCTCGCCGTCATGATTTTCTTCTTGAGTCTTATTCCGGTGGCTGGGGTCATTATTTCTTTAATCCCTCTAACCTTGATTGGTTACACGGTGGGTGGTTTTAGATACGTTATATACATTTTCATCATCATCATGCTGGTTCATCTACTTGAAGCATACGTGTTGAACCCCAAGTTTATGTCGGCTAAGACCGAACTGCCAATCTTCTTTACGTTCGTAGTCCTACTGGTTGGCGAACACATCTTTGGGACGTGGGGATTAATCGTTTCGGTTCCTGTTTTCACCTTTTTACTGGATGTTTTGGGGGTCCAAAACGTTGACGAAGTGGCGAGAAATCGAAAACCAGGCTGGTTCAGTAAGATCAGTAAGTTAGTGAAAAAAAGTTTTAAATGATGTAAAATGAGTTAGTATAAAAACAAAAGAGGGGTAATTACAATGGCTAAATTAGTATTTGTTAGACACGGTCAAAGTGAATGGAACTTATCGAACCAATTCACTGGTTGGGTTGACGTTGACTTAAGTGAAGAAGGAGTTAAGCAGGCTAAGAATGCGGGTAAATTAATTGCCGAAGCTGGCATTCAATTTGACCAAGCTTACACTTCAGTTTTAAAGCGTGCCATCAAAACCTTAGACTATGTCTTGGATGAAAGTGACCAATTATGGATTCCAGTTTTGAAGTCTTGGCGTTTAAACGAACGTCACTATGGTGCACTTCAAGGCCAAAACAAGGCGGAAGCTGCTGAAAAATTCGGTAAGGAACAAGTTCACATCTGGCGTCGTTCATACGATGTTTTGCCTCCACTTTTGGACGCAAATGATGAAGGCTCAGCTGCTAAAGATCGTCGTTACGCTGACTTAGATCCAAAGGCGATCCCTGGTGGTGAGAACTTAAAGGTTACTTTGGAACGAGTTATTCCATTCTGGCAGGATCACATTGCACCGAAGTTGTTAGACAACAAGAACGTGATCGTTGCTGCCCACGGTAACTCCCTTCGTGCTTTAACTAAGTACATCGAAGGAATTTCTGATGAAGACATCATGAACGTTGAGATTGCTACTGGACAACCAATTGTTTACGATATTGATTCTGACTTAAACATTTTAGACAAGGTTAAATTAGGCGAAAACAAATAATTTAGTCTAAACCAAAAGACACTTCCCAATTAATTAGGAAGTGTCTTTTTTGTATCCATTAGTGTGATCTTACTACCACGATCACTTACTTTGATGATGACAGATTTACTGGGGTCATCTGAAAGAGGGCCCATATTAATGCAGTAGTCACCATTTTTAGTTTTAACGTATTGAACCCGATCGAGGATTAACTTTTTAAAAACTTTGCTGATTTGTTCGTGGCGTTTCGCCTTATCAACTGCCGTTGCTAAAGTAAATCCGGACTCGAGATATGATTTGATTAATAAAACAGTGATTAAGGTGTGAATGCTGTATCTTTTATTTTGGTTTTTTTGAACTGGTAAAGAGGTGATGTATCCTCGTTGTTCCCAGTAGCGAATCTTACTTTGGGAAAGACCGGAACATTTGGAGATGTCACCAATTCCAACCGAAATGTTATTCTTTTTGATGATTTTTCCGAGTCGTCCGTTGAGGTCAGCTACGTCTTGATCATTCTCATTTTCCAAGGGGTTACCTACTTTCTATGCTTAATCAAACTCGATGAATTCGTTAAATAATACAATACTAATTATATGTAAAATAATGCACGTGTCAATTAAATTGACATAGACGTTGGATGGTTGTATAGTAGTCAGTGTTGTAATTTTGAGCAAACATTAATTAATTAAGTTTTTGAAAGGGGCATATATAATGCATAATATTCCTGCTGTTGATGCTAATGGCAAAAAGTATAATCGAACCATGTTTGTCATTATTCTTTTGGTTGGAACTTTCTGTACGGTTTTAAACCAAACCATTTTGTCAACGGCTTTTCCTACATTAATGCATGCCTTTAATGTTAATACCTCAACCGTTCAGTGGTTAACCACTGGATTTATGATGGTCAACGGAATCTTGATTCCGGTTAGTGCCTGGTTGAGTGGGCGTTTTAACACTAAATGGCTGTACTTATCAGCGATGATCATCTTTGAGATCGGAACGGTAGGGGCTTGGGTTGCTCCGACTTTCTGGTTCTTATTTGGATCTCGTTTGATTCAAGGAGTTGGTGTTGGTATTGCCATGCCATTACTTCAGACCATCATGTTGTCAATTTTTCCAGCAGAAAAACGGGGAACCGCCATGGGACTGGCCGGAATCGTTGTTGGGTTAGCTCCTGCAATTGGACCAACGTTATCTGGATGGGTGATTGATACCTCATCTTGGCGAAATCTATTTGGGATTATTGCGCCAATTGTTGCCGTAGTCATTATATTAGGACTATTTTTTGTTAAACCAGTTCTACCAACTAAGAAGAGTAAGTTAGATTACTTCTCACTGGTTCTTTCAACCATTGGTTTTGGAAGTTTACTATATGGATTTTCATCAGTTGGAAATGACGGCTGGGGCAGTCCGACCGTTGTTTGGTCACTGATTATCGGGGTTATTTTTATTATCCTCTTTGGTTGGCGTCAACTTGTCATGAAGAATCCGTTCTTGAATTTGAATGTTTTTCAATCACGTGAATTCCGACTTGGAACCATTGTTAGTGCGGTGGTCTTCATGGGAATGGTTGGAGTCGAAATGGTACTGCCACTCTACTTGCAAATTGTTAGAGGGATGAGTGCCTTTCATTCTGGACTAACCCTATTACCAGGTGCACTTTTAACCGGATTTATGAGTCCAATTACTGGAAGACTATTTGATAAGTTTGGGGCTCGTCGTTTAGCAATGGGTGGATTATTCTTACTTACAGTTGGTACCCTTCCGTTCCTATTTCTGACTAAGGATACTCCAACTATTTATGTAACGATCCTTTATGCAGTTCGAATGTTTGGAGTTGCAATGTCGATGATGCCAGTAACGACTTCTGGAATGAATGCCTTACCAGTCTCAGAAATGGGTCACGGAACCGCTGCTAATAATACATTTCGGCAGATTTGTGGTTCAATTTCAACTGCTGTCATGATTTCAATTCTATCAAATGTTACTAGCAATAATATGCCAGCAAAACACTTACTTAAGATTAATCCATTGGCATACCGTTCTGGTGCCATTGATGCAACCTTAAAGGGTTACATGGCTGCCTTTGGCGTTGCCTTTCTAATCTCACTGGTAGCATTTCTTTTGACGTTTGCTTTAAAGAAGGGTCACGTTACCCAAGATGCTGCTTTTGATGATAAAGGAGGCCAAGAATAATGATATTTATTTTATTGATTATTTTTGTAATTGCCTTTTTCCTAACTTGGAATTTGATTGCGAATAAAAAAGTAGCGACCTCTTTAGGGCTGCTATTTGCTGCTTTGATTATCATTACCATTGGTCTAATGATTGCCAATTATCATGACCATTTCGGGATGGAAAAGAAGACCACGGTTAAGACCACTTCGTTTACATCCGTGAATAAACAAGCCAACATGATATTGTATAAGAAGATTGGTCAGACGAATGATAAAGTTGTGATCTACAAAAAGAATGCAAATCAAAAGAAACCAACCGTGACACCTGCGATTGACACTACGAATGAAATCAAACCGGGTGGCGACTCAAACAAGCTAGTTACTAAGCAACAGGATTGGGTCTACAAAAACAAATTTTACAAAGTCTTTTTCATGTTTGCTCAAAAAGAAGCTTTTATTAAACGTACGAATACATTCCACGTAAAATCTGGTTATATGGTATTTACACCTGAACAGGCGAAAGCATTTGGGAAGGCCATGAAACAAGAAGCCGCTCAAATGAAACAATCACAACAAAACCCCGAAGCTCAGCAGCAGATGGCCGCTTCTGGGAAACAGTTTGTGGCAGCTAAGATGCAACAAGCTATGGCCGAAAATCCAAAGATGTCACCAAAAGACCAAGCTAAGTTGCAAAAACAAGCTGGGAACGAATTTAAGGCGCAAATGCAGAACAAAGTTAAAAATCAGATGGAACAAAAGGCAATGGAACAAGCTTTAAAAGTTAACTAAATCAAAAATGATGCTCAAATTTTGAGCATCATTTTTTTATTGTTGCTTTTGGATTTTTTCAAGTTCGCGGTACTGATTGTTCATCCACTGCATGTGATTTTGCCCCTTTGGAGCGGTCTCTGATACGTTTAGGATGGGCACCTGATGCTTTTTAGCGTATTTAACCATTTGTGTTACCACCGGACTATCAGACTGAGTGTTATTAACGAAGAAGGCAATCTTATGGTTGCGCATATCACTTTGCAGGTTGGAGATGTCACTGACCGAAGGATCGACGCCCTTTTCAATGGCATTTGAGAATCCATAATCTTTAAGTTTGTAGCCAAGGGCTGATAGCGAGTAGTCAAAGACGGGTTCGCTGGTTGCAACTGATTGACCGTGCGAATTCTTTGATAACTGCTTGATTAACCGTTGTGTTTTGCCCCATTCATGCTTGTAGGCTTGGGCGTTTTTTTCAAAATACTCGTGGTGATCAGGGTCAATCTTACTGTAGACGGTGACTAGATGGTCAACTAAGTTGTCCATGGTAGTAGGTTTATACCAGATGTGTTCGTTGTCACCGTCTTTTTTATGCATCAATTTGCCAACGTTTACGTCCTGTTGATGGTCGTTTCCAGCGTTATGAATTAATTCGTTCATCCAATCGTCATAACCAATTCCGTTTGAGATGACGACGTTCGCCTTAGCGACTTCTTTGGCGTTATTTGTTGTCGGTTCAAAGTCATGGGGATCGACGTCTGAATTGATGATGGACGTGTTGTGACCGTACTTTCCGACGACTTGCTGAGCAGCATCACCATAGAAGTTAACGGAACTTACAACCTGAATCTTCTTTTGGTCATTGGATGCCGATTTGTGGCAGGCTGTGAGTGGAATCATCAGTAGTACGAGACAAGTGACTAGGAGGGAAAGTTTAAAATGTCGTTTCATATTATCGTCCTTTTCTAATCTTTATGAATTCTATCCTAGTGTACCATTTTTGGTGTGGTAAAATGGGAATGCCATTCTAGCTCAGTAGGTAGAGCATTTCCATGGTAAGGAAAAGGTGCCGGGTTCGACTCCCGGGAATGGCTTATCGTTTATTTTAATAGTTTAAAACTCTCACTACGTAATCGTAATGAGAGTTTTTTATTCGGCCGTTGAATTTTTGCTGACTTTAATTAAATTATCACTGATGGCTTGTTTAGGAATCAATGGCGAAACTTCGCCGTTACACAACAGGGTTAACGAATGCATGGCTCGCGTCAGAATTGTGTAAAGGACTCCAAGTGAGTGCTGATCAGGGTAATTCTTTTTTGAGACGTCCCAGGCAATGACCGAATCAAATTCGAGTCCCTTAGCCAGGTAGACGGGAAGCACGACAACTGGTGAGGTCATATCTCGGTCACTATCTTTTAATAATGTAGCATCAAAGTGAGCGTTGACCTTTTGATAAACTTGTTTGGCCGATGCGGCATCCCTAGTAATGATCGCAACGGTTTCGTGTTTTTGAAGTTGGTCATTGATAACGTCAAATAAAGAACTTGTTAGTTCATTAAAATTGTCCTTCACGATTAACTCGGGTTTTTCCCCATTTCGGTTGAAGGCCTCAATGTCATTTCCATCTGGTAGTAATGATTTGGCAAAGGACGTGATGGGGTAAGTTGAGCGGTATGAACGATTCAGCTGAATTAGCCGGGAATGTTTACTAGGGATGGCATTATTAAGCTTGTCCAGTAACGTTTGGGCTGATTCAACGTCCTTGAAGATGGCCTGTTCACTATCACCAATTAGGTTGAACTTAGCTCTTGGAAAAATGAGCTTGAGATACATAATCTGGGCAATTGAGTAGTCCTGAATCTCGTCAACGAAGAGGTACTTAATTTTAACGTTTTTGTTTTCCCCACTGAAACGATCCCTCAGATACAGTAGTGGGGCAGTGTCATCCAAACCAATTTGGTGAAATTCAATGTGATTTAGGAAATCATTTTTACTTTGTTTAAAAGCATCTGGCTTAACCTTTTCAGGCAACTTAACGTGGTCAAGAAAATCAGCGTATTGAACGTATGGATCGAAAAACTCATCATTGTAGATGGCATCGTACACGGTACTAAGTCGATCTTTAACTAGTCGCGTGGCGATGTAGTTTCGTTCATCGTCTAGTTCCTCAAAGTCATTTAAGTGTTTTTCACCCAGAAGATTGTGGTACTGTTCTTCGCTCATGGTGTCGATAATGTCAGCAACCCATTTTTTCTTAGTTTCATCGTGAATGCGATTCTTCAGTCTCTTGATTAAACGATTCTTCGTTTGAAGAAGTTTTTCACTGCTGGTCATCCCACTGGGTAAACTAGCGTAAATCTTCCGAATTTCCTTTTTTGAAAAGTAAACTTCACCATTAAAGTGAATGTCATCGAACTTAATTTGATCAGAGGTGAGATTCTTGACGTAGTTTTCAATCTGATCGATGAAGTTCTGACTATTCTTGAATTCGCGAAGTTGAGAATCAGAATCATGATCGGAAGCTTCGTAACGTTGAAAAAGGGTCTGAACCTTCATGCCTTCAAGACGGTGGGCAAAAAATTCAGCTAACGTAACCTGACGCATATTACGTTCCCCTAAACTTGGAAGTACATCCTTGATGTAGTTACTAAAGAGGAGGTTCGGAGAAAAGAGTAGGATTTGGTCAGCATTTAGAGAGTCCCGACTGTGATATAACAGAAAAGCAATCCGTTGTAAGAGTGCCGAGGTTTTGCCTGACCCAGCCACTCCTTGAACGACTAGCAGGTTACTGGTGGTATCTCTAATAATGTCATTTTGTTCGTGCTGAATGGTGGCCACGATGTTTTGCATCTTTTCGTTATTTTCATCACTTAAAGCACTCTGTAAGAGTTCGTCACCAACCGTTTCGTTAGTGTCGAACATGTTGATGATCTTACCGTTTTTAATCTGGAACTGGCGCTTCTTTAAAAGGTCGGTGTTTTGTTTTCCATTGGGAGTGTCATAAGCAACTTTTCCAAGCGTACCATTATAGTAGACACTTGAAATGGGAGCTCGCCAATCATAGATTAAGAATTCACCGTTTTTGTCGATGAAAGATGCCTTCCCAATGTACAGGTGATCAACGTCAGAAAAGCCCTCGTCTGAGATGTCAATTCGACCAAAGTAGGGTGATTTTTTAAGATCTTGATAAGTGGCTAGTTGACCCTCAACAATGGCTTGATCCTCAACCACTTTGTTAGTTAAGCTTCGCTGTTGTTGCAGGTCGGCACTGGTTTCAATCCGGTCATCAGCTTCCAAATAATTTGCGGACGTGTTAGTCCCGTAATCTTTTTGAACTCGTTGAGTTTCTGCCTTGGCTTTTTGATATTCGGTTTGGGTATCTTGGATTTTTTCGTCCAACTGGGAACCAACCCAGGTGACCCGCTCTTGCTCTTTGTTTTTTTCATCCTTATTCAAGTGCATACTCCTCCCTTTAATTCGTGAATAATTCTAATTTGAAAAGCCAGTACTGTCAATTTTTTCGTGCTTTGACAACCCGTCATAAATCGCATAAAATGAATTTAATATGTATTAGTTTAGTAAGTAGTGGAGTCAAATAACAGAGAGGCTATGTTTACTGAGATTAGTCAGACGATACGAACTGGATAATGGGTAACGACCTTATAGTTTGAGTGGCAGAGAAACCTCTGCAATTTAGGTGGTACCACGTGCAAGGCGTCCTATTGATTATTCAATAGGACGTTTTTTATTAAAGAAAGGAAAATTACTATGGCAAAAAAAGAAATCGTGTTAACTGGTGATCGTCCGACTGGAAAACTTCACATTGGACACTACGTTGGTTCGTTAATGAGCCGTTTAGAGTTACAGAATTCTGGCAACTACGACCCGTTCATCATGATTGCTGACATGCAGGCTTTGACCGATAACGCTCGTGATCCAAAGAAGATTCAGAACAGTCTCTTGCAGGTGGCGTTGGACTATCTAGCGGTTGGACTTGATCCAAAGCAATCAACGATCTTTGTCCAATCTCAGATCCCCGCCTTAAATGAACTGACCATGATTTATCTTAATTTAGTAACGGTTTCCCGGTTGAAACGGAATCCGACCGTTAAAACTGAGATTAAACAGAAAAATTTTGGTGAAAGTGTACCAGCCGGTTTCTTCATCTATCCGGTCAGTCAAGCCGCTGACATCACTGCCTTTAAGGCAACCGTGGTTCCGGTCGGAGAAGACCAAGAGCCAATGATTGAACAGACCAGGGAGATTGTCAGAAGCTTTAATAGTGCTTATCACAAAGATGTGCTAGTTGAGCCACAAGGCTTTTTCCCACCGAAAGGCATGGGGCGCATTCCCGGTCTTGACGGAAATGCCAAGATGAGTAAGTCGCTTAACAATGCCATTTACCTTGCTGACGATGCCTACACCATTAAGAAAAAGGTCATGTCCATGTACACGGATCCAAAACACATTCACGTTGATGATCCAGGCCAGGTTGAAGGGAACACGGTCTTTACGTACCTGGATATTTTCGCTCACGACAAGCAAAAAGTTAGTGAACTTAAAAAGCAATATCAACACGGTGGTCTTGGAGATGTTAAAATTAAGTTATATTTAAACGAAGTTTTGCAAGATGAGCTCAAGCCAATTCGACAACGTCGAGAAAAGTTAGCTAAGGACCCGGAGTATGTCTACCAGGTCTTAAAAAACGGAAGCGACGCGGCTAACATTGTTGCGGAAAACACCCTTGAAGAAGTTCGCGATGCCATGGGGATTAATTATTTTAAATAGATAAATTGTCATAGCACCAAATATGAATAAATACTTGAGGAGGAGAATCGAATGGAGAACTTTGTTATCATTGATATCGGTTCAAACTCAGTTAGAATGGCAATTTATTGTATTGATCCAGATGGAAATTACCATGAGATTAAACGCGTTAAGAACGATACGAGATTGTCTGAGGGAATCGGACAAAATAACATTTTACAGATAACTGCAATGAATCGTACGATCTCGGCGCTTCGATCCTTTAAGTCAGAGTATTCAAAGTATAAAAACGTTGTGGTTCGTGCCATTGCTACGGCAGCGGTGCGCCAAGCTCAAAATCAAAAGGATTTTTTACACAATGTTTATAAGCAGCTTCACATTAAGATTCGCGTGTTAACCGGCAAAGAAGAGGCTTACTATGATTATCTGGGAATCTCTGATCGGTTGGCGGTTAAAGATTATCTCCTAATGGATGTGGGTGGTGCTAGCGTCGAGATTATCCACGTTAGAAACCAAAAGGATATTCATTGTATCAGCGTTCCCATTGGGGCGGTAAAGATTTCGGAACAATTTCACCTGATTGACCGGGTGAAGCCAGTGGATTTGTTTGCGGCTGAGAGTTACGTTATCGAGGTTTATAGTCGGATCCCATGGATTAAAAAACCACTTCATTATCCAATTGTTTTGATTGGTGGGGCGGCCCGCGCAATTGCAAGAATTAACCGGCAATACCAACACTTAAGTCACGTTGATCACATTCAAAATTTTCAGTTAACCAGAAAACAGGTCAACAGCACGGTGGAAATGTTTCTGAGTCGGACTTTGGCTGAGCGGCAAAAGATTAATGGCCTTGAAAATGACCGTGCTGACGTCATCATTGGTGGCTCCCTTTGTTTAACGGTCATGATGAATTTCATTGATTCTAAACGGGTCATTTTCTCAAACGGTGGCGTTCGTGAGGGACTGATTAATGAATACATTGAGAATAGTCCTCATTTTAGAAAATAGGTGTCATTTTGAACGATTTTAATGGATTTTATAAAAAATCATATCAAAAACGGTTGCAGCAGGTTGCCGAATTTGCCGATCTTGATCGGACACAACTTGATGTGATTGAAAGTCACTTCGTGGACGCTAGTAGCCACATGATTGAAAACTACCTTACCGACTACGGACTGCCCGAGGGGATTGCGACTAACTTTGTAATCAATGGGGTTGAGCACTTAATTCCGATGGTGATTGAAGAACCATCGGTCATTGCGGCCGCTAGTAACGGCGCCAACATGCTTCGTGCTGGTGGCGGCATTCAGGCTAAGTCTCAGAGTCGCATCTTGACTGGTGAGGTCATTTTAAAGGTTCAAGATCCGGTTCAATTTACTAAATGGGTTGAAATTCATCGAGTGAGATTGATGCAGATTGCACACGATGCTCATCCCACAATTGATAAATACGGTGGCGTAAATGATTTGACCATCTCACCTCTTTACGATCATTATCTGGTGATTGAACTGTTCGTTGACGTCGGTGACGCGATGGGAGCTAACATCATGAATTCGATGCTTGAGGCCCTTTCGACGTACATTGAAATCAACACCAGTCAGTCGTCTTTAATGAGTATTTTGTCGAACTATGGGGATAAAAATTTGGTTAAAGCGTCCGGGGTGGTTCCGTTTCACGCTCTAAAGCGGGGACAGTTAGACGGAAAAAATGTTGCCAAAAAGATTGCCGAAGCCTCTCTCATCGCGAATAAGTATCCAAAACGTGCAGCCACTCATAATAAGGGTATTATGAACGGAATTGATGCCGTCCTCGTTGCCACCGGTAATGACTGGCGCGCCGTTGAAAGTGCGGTTCATTCCTATGCTGCTAGGGATGGTCAATACCGAGGTGTCAGTCAATGGACGGTCACTTCTAAAGGACTAAAGGGTGAAATTAACATTCCGGTTCCATCGGGAATTATCGGTGGGGCAACCCGACTCTTTTCAATGAGTAAGATTAACTATCAAATTTTAAACGTTAACTCCGCCATGGAGTTCATGGAAGTGATTGCTTCCGTGGGACTGGCGCAAAACTTGGCCGCACTAAAGGCCCTTGTTACCGATGGAATTCAAAGGGGTCACATGAACCTCCAGATGAAATCGCTCGCCATGTCAGCAGGGGCGACTAGTGATAATCTCAGCACGGTGGTTAACGCACTCAAACAATTACCAAAAAATCAGAGAAACTTAGAAAACGCAAAACGAATTTTAGAAGGGAAGTTGAAACCAGATGACTGAGAGTAACGATAATGTCCAATTAAGTAAGACGACCCAAGGGCTAATCAACGAAGTGAGTCACTTTTTCCCGGGCGATGTGGAAGTTCAGTTTATCGGGAACTTAAAGTCTGGTTATGTACGCCATGATCAGGCACAGGTGGTTCAAAATGGGGATCGACTTTACGTGCAGATCAGAGATCTAACCGAGCCTGATTTTACTGCCACTCATGAGTTGTTACACTTGTTAATGACCTTGCGTGGGTTCCCACAAATTTATTTCCCACTCACTAGTGGTGACAAGCAACTTGACGAACAGTTGATGTACATGGGAACCGAATTGTACGATGATGTGTGTCACTTCGTAGTCTATTCTGAACAGCGAAAGCACGGTTTAGTTGATGAAGCGGTTGAAAAAGAATATGTTAAGGGTGTCAGACAGACGATTACCCCTGAATCTGGGAAGGTCGACGATGAAATGCCACTACGATTGGTGACCATTCTGGATGCCATGATTTTTCTTGGTGACCACTTTGATCAGTACGAAGACGTGTTTCAGACGAGTTTTCCCATTTCTTTAAAAGCTGCCAAGGAACTCTACGCAATGCTCACAGAGAAACCAGTTGATTCACCATTTACATTGAGACGCGATGTGGTCAAACTATACCGTGATTTTGATAAACAGATGAAGAACTGGGGTCTTCCACCATTACAATTAAATGATTTTGTGATGCTAACGGCGGTCTTCTCAAAGCGCCAACTCGGTTTGCAGGTGAAACAGGTTTTTAATCTCTATCACTCAGAATTAAAAGAGACCAAGACTAACAAAAGAGCATACGTGGGCTTTACCAAATCGGATGATCAAAATTCATTTGTGACAAGTGGTCCCGCTGGTAAAAAGGCAAGTGAAGACTACTTCAAAGAACTATATTCAAAGACGGTTAAAGAGTTGTATCAAGACTTACGGATTCCATATTTATTGAGATAAGGTGACAATATGAATCAAGATAATATTCAAGAAAAGTTTAATAATGCTAAAAACATCGTATTTTTAACGGGAGCCGGAATTTCAACCCCTTCTGGAATTCCCGATTATCGTTCTAAGGGCGGATTGTATACGAATGATAAGAGCAGTAAACCAGCGGAATATTACTTGAGTCACGACTGCTTAGTAAATGAACCTGAGGTATTCTACGAGTACGTCAAGAAAAACATGTACTATCCAGACGCTCAACCCAACGTTATTCACAAAAAACAGGCGGAATTAACCCGTCAAAATCGTGCTAGTATCATCACTCAGAACGTTGATAATCTGTACGAAAAGGCTGACGCAAAGAACCTGAATGAGTTTCACGGCAACCTCTATGATATTTACTGTCAAAAGTGCGGCAAACACGTTGATTATCATGAATACATGAAGAGTATGTACCATCAAAACTGTGGTGGAATTTTGCGTCCTAACATTGTTTTGTATGGCGAGGGAATTAATCCCCAGACAATTGAGAATAGTGTCAGGCTGATGAGTCAAAGTGATTTGATTGTGATTGTTGGAACGTCAATGCGGGTCTACCCGTTTGCCGGACTGTTGGACTATCGTAATCCTAACGCTGACGTGATTGCGATTAACCAAGAGGAACTTAATTTTCCGTTTCCGTTTACCATGGTGCAAGAAGACGCCGTTGATTTCTTTGATAAACTGAAAGTATAGGTGGTAACGTGATTTTAATTGGACTGACAACCTGGTCTGATCATCCATCGCTGATTAACGGGGAAGATCGCAAAGTGACTTTATCGGAGTATGCGCAACATTTTCCGATTGTTGAAGTTGATAATCCATTTTACGGAATCCCCAAGATTAAGACGGTGGAGAATTGGCAAAAGCAGGTTCCAAATAATTTTCAATTCATCTTAAAGGCCAATTATTTGATGACCAAACATCATTTGCCACAGTTTGGTGAAGATAATGAGCAGGTTAGAAGAGAGCAATTTATGCGGTATGGTGAGATGGTTGCGCCGCTAGTAGATGGTAATCAGCTTGCCTCCGTTTTATTTCAGTTTCCACCGTACTTCCGTTTAAACAACGATAACATTAGGTACCTTAGACTTGTTCGTGAGTGGATGGGAAGTTTACCTATCTCAGTTGAGTTTCGTAATCCCAGTTGGTATGGTGATGAGATCTCAAATGATGTCCATGACTACCTCAAGAGCCTCAAAATGAGTGAAGTGATTGCTGACGAACCTCACAATTTGTCAGATGGCGTGCCCTTTGAACCCGTTGTTACGGATAAGAAATTCGTCATGCTTCGACTGCACGGTCAAAACCAAAAGGGCTGGTTTGAAAAGAGCTCCCAGTGGCGTAAGAAACGGACTCTGTATCGTTATAACGAAGAGGAATTAAAGCATTTTGCCGAAGTTGTTGATAATCTACGCCAAAAAGCTAAGGTAGTTTGCGTCATTTTTAACAACAACTCTGGTCATGATGCGGCTGACAATGCCCTTCAGTTAAAAAAGATTTTAGGATTGAACTTTGGTGGGTTAGCTCCCATGCAACTCGATCTGTTTTAAAGGGCAAAAGTAGTATAATATTGGTACGATTTAGTTTGTACGATAGGAATAAAGGAGCGAATTGGGATGGCTGAGAAACCAACATATTACATTACAACACCAATTTATTATCCATCAGGAAGATTACACATCGGGAACGCTTATACGACGGTTGCCTGTGATGCACTGGCTCGTTTTAAGCGGGAATCTGGCTACGATGTGTTTTATTTAACCGGAACCGATGAACATGGACTAAAGATTGAACAAAAAGCAGAAAAGTTGGGTGTTGATCCTAAAAGTTACGTTGATAAGATGGCCACTCAAATATCTGACTTGTGGGCTAATTTGGATATTTCCAACGATGATTTCATCAGAACCACTGATGATAAACACGTAAAAACCGTGCAAAAAATATTTCAAACGTTACAAGATCAGGGTGACATCTATCTTGGACAGTATTCGGGATGGTACTCAGTTTCAGACGAAGAATACTTTACCGAATCGCAATTAGCAGAGGTTTATCGTGATGCTGATGGAAACGTGATTGGCGGAAAAGCCCCATCGGGACACGAGGTTCAACTTGTTAACGAAGAGTGTTACTTCTTTAAGATGAGTAAATATTCTGATTGGTTAATGAATTACTACAAAGAGCATCCCGATTTCATTGAGCCACATTCAAGAATGAACGAAATGGTTAACAACTTCTTAAAACCAGGTTTGGATGACTTAGCGGTTTCTAGAACTACCTTTAAATGGGGAGTTCCCGTCAAGTCAAATCCGAAGCACGTGGTTTACGTATGGATTGATGCTTTGTCAAACTATATCGCTGCCCTTGGTTATGACAGTGATAATGACGAGTTGTTCAAGAAATTTTGGCCAGCTGATCTACAGATGGTTGGAAAGGAAATTGTGCGTTTCCATACTATTTACTGGCCGATCATTTTGCACGCGCTTGGGCTTCCACTGCCAAAGAAAATTTATGGTCATGGTTGGTTAACCATGAAAGACGGGAAGATGTCCAAGTCAAAGGGAAACGTGATCTATCCTGAGACACTAATTGATCGTTATGGCTTAGACGCAACGAGGTACTACCTGATTAGAGCGATTCCGTTTGCAAGTGACGGGATCTTCACTCCAGAAGACTTTGTTGATCGAATTAACTACGACTTAGCTAACGACCTCGGTAATTTGTTGAACCGAACGATTGCAATGGTCAATAAGTATGAAGACGGTGTTACACCCGCATATCATGATTCTGATGATCAGCCGAGTCTTGATTTGCAGAAGGTAGCTAAAACAACTGTTTCAGAATTCAAGCGTTTGATGAATGACACTCATTTATCTGATGCTTTGGCTGAGATTTGGAAATTAGTTGCACAAACTAATAAGTACATCGATCAGACCGAACCTTGGACACTAGCCAAAAAGACAGATAATCCAGACGATCAAGCTAAACTTGCAAACGTAATGAGCCACTTGGTAGCAAGTCTTCGTTTGATTGCGATCTTAGTGAGTCCGATCATGCCAAATGCGGCGAATGAAATGTATCGTCAATTAGGCTTAGATCAGATGGATGGATTTGACATTAAGAATGCTGCTCTTTCTGGACTTCCTGAAAAACAAAGGGTGATTGAGAATGGTGAACCAATTTTTCCTCGTTTAGATCGCGACGTTGAGGTGAAGTTCATTAAGGATCAGATGACCCAGTCTGATAAGACGAAGGGTCGTTCGGCGATGAAACGTGCTGATCAAAAGAAAGCCTTTGACCCAGAAAAAACGATTTTGAAGTCAGAGAAGAAGACCTTGGACTTTAATGATTTTGAAAAAGTTGAATTGAAGGTCGCCGAGATTAAAAACGTGGCTAAGGTTGAAAATGCAGACAAATTACTGAAATTTCAACTTGATGCGGGAGATGACGGTGACCGTCAGATCGTTTCTGGAATTGCCAAGTGGTATCCAGACTTTAAGCAACTAATTGGTAAAAAAGTAATCATTGTCGCTAACTTAAAACCTAAGAAACTGCGTGGCGAATTAAGTCAGGGAATGATTTTGTCCGTTGAACAAAATGATGGTTCAATCAAAGTGGCTACCGTTGATCAAACTTTAGATAATGGTAGTATTTTAGCGTAGTAAAAAAGTTTCACTAGTCAATGATTAGTGAAACTTTTTCGATTATGAAAGGAATAGGCAATGAAAATATTTGATTCGCACACTCATTTAAACGATCAACCATTCCAAAATGATATTGATGGCTACGTTCAGCATGCCAAACGACTAGGTGTGGTTAGGATGGCTAACGTGGGGTCTAATACTGAACTAAATAAGCGTTCTTTAGAGCTTTCAGCTCAGTACGACAATCTGTATTCAATTATTGGATGGCATCCAGAAGATGCTATGAATTATAGTCATGAGCAGGAAGAACTTCTTGAAAAACAGCTTGAAAATCCTAAAGTGGTCGCTGTGGGTGAGATTGGAATGGATTATTTTCAAGATGTTACGCCCAAAGATGTCCAAGAACGGGTCTTTCGACGACAAATTGAGATTGCCAAAAACATGCATTTACCAATCTCAGTCCATAACCGGGATGCTTTTGAGGACGTGTACCGGATTTTAAAGGACGAAAACATTGGTGAAGTCGGTGGCATTATCCACAGTTTTAACGGTGATAGTGAGTGGATGAAAAAATTCATTGATTTAGGAATGGTGGTCTCGTACAGTGGGGTCGTGAGCTTTAAGAAAACCAAAGAGGTTCATGAAGCCGCTCGTTTAACTCCAATGGATAAGATTCTGGTAGAGACGGATGCCCCATATTTGACACCTGAGCCGTTTCGCGGACGACAAAATGAACCAGCCTATTCTTTGTACACGCTAGAAGCGGTCGCAAGGTTTAAAGATCTTGACCCGGATGTGGTTGCGAAAGCGACATACGAAAATACGAATAGATTATTTGGATTGGATAATTAAAATGAAAAGAATTAAAGAAGTAATTGTGGTTGAAGGAAAAGACGATACCAAACAAATTCAACGGGCGGTTGATGCTGATACGATTGAAACCCGGGGCTCTGCAATTTCGGATGAGACCCTCGATCTAATTGATCGGTTGGCACAAACCCGTGGGATCATCGTTTTTACTGATCCAGATTTTTCCGGTGAAAAAATCAGAAAAATAATTTCAGATGAGGTTCCGGAAGCTAAGCACGCCTTTTTGAAAAAATCCGACGCAGTTCCTGATACACAGAAGGGATCGCTTGGAGTCGAGCATGCTAGTCCGGAGGCAATTCGGGATGCGTTGTCTGAGGTATATACCGAAAGTTATGAGAATCCTGAAGTCATCAGTAAACAAGACTTGATTCAAGCTGGTTTAGTTGGAACTAAAGAAGCAAAGGAACGCCGTCTAGAATTAGGAGAACTACTTCATTTAGGGTATGTCAACGCCAAGCAAATGCAAAAAAGATTACGAATGTTTGGTATCACGAAAAAACAGTTTGATGATGCATTAAAACAACTTGATGATAAGGAGGGATTAGATGAGTAATATTCCCGCAATTGGTAGCCCAGCTCGCACGCAGGCTATTTTGAATCGTTACCGTTTGAACGCTAAGAAAAGTTTAGGACAAAATTTCTTGAACGACCTCGGGGTTTTAAAGGAGATTGTTGAAGTTGCCCAAATTTCTGATGCAGATGATGTGATTGAAATTGGGCCTGGAATTGGGGCGTTAACTGAACAAATTGCTCGGTCGGCGCATGCCGTAATGGCATTTGAGATTGACGAGAATCTTCTACCAATCTTGGATGAAACCCTTAGTCCGTACGACAATATTAAGGTTATTAATCAAGACTTCTTGAAGGCTAATTTACCCAAATTAATTAAAGAAAACTTTGACGGAAAGCATCACCTAAAAGTCGTGGCTAATTTACCTTACTACGTCACCAAACCAATCTTGATGGATATTCTAAAGGGAAACGTCAAATTTGATTCAACGGTGTTGATGATGCAGAAGGAAGTGGCAGAACGGATTAGTGCGAAGCCGGGCAATCGCGACTATGGGGCTTTGACAGTTATCACTCAGTATCTAGAAAACGTTGAGATTGCAATTAACGTATCGGCCAAGTCCTTTATTCCCTCACCAAAGGTTGATTCTGCAGTGGTCAAGTTAACTCCGAAAACCAATAAAAAGGTGATTGCTTACGATGAAAAAGCCTTCTTTGGCTTTGCGCATGGATGCTTCATGCACCGAAGAAAGACTCTCTGGAATAATCTGCAGGGCATTTTTGGGAAGAAACCTGAGGTAAAAGAACAAATTGAACAGGATTTAAAACGGTTAGGCATTAATAAGTCAGATCGTCCCGAACAATTATCGGTTGATCAATTTGTGAAAATGGCAAATCGGTTTCACGTGAGCGGATTGCTGTCATAGCAGGCACTTTCACGGTTACCTTTACATTATATTGATTTTAATGTATAATAGTGCTACGCGAGGTGATTGATGATGCCAACAAGTCTATCTAAAATTAAATTATTTCTAGATAATCACATTGGACAGGAAATCCATGTAACTGCACAAGCCGGAAGAAAACGAACAAACGAATATGATGGAGTTCTGGCTGAGACATTTCCCGCTGTATTTTTAATTACACTTGATCCAGACGAGAAGTTAGGACAAGTATCATACAGTTATACTGATATTTTAACCAAGAACATCGAGATTAACTTTGTTTAATGAATTGACCGAAAGGTCTTTTTTTTTGCTTTATATTATTAGTAAAATGATGAAAGTATTTAAATTAGTCAAGATAATCCATGATTTCCCCGAGCTGTTAGTTGCATGTCTTAAGATAACAGTGTTATATTAGTTGAGAACTATTGATTAGTTAGTAAGTTTCGTTAGTATTATTGAAGCTCGAAATGGTAGGAGTTTAAAGATGGATGACTTAGTTTTAAAGGTAGAAAATTTAACCGTTAATTTTGCGGATAAACACGTTTTAAGTGATTTAAGCTTTAACGTGAAACGTGGTAATTTCTTAAGTATCGTAGGACAGAATGGGGTGGGAAAGACCACCTTGATCAAAGTGATTCTTGGTCAGTTGAAGCCCACCAGTGGAAAGGTTCAGTTTATTCCAGATCGTTCTCAGGTCAAGATTGGGTATGTACCCCAGTTTAGAAATATTGATACCGAGTATCCATTGTCGGTAAAAGATTTTGTTGCTTTGGCTTTTAGTGGGTTTAAACTACCATGGCTTTCAAGAAAAGATCGTGAAACGTTAAATCAGGTCCTAACTGAGACCAATCTTAATGACATTGCCAAAGAGCCATTAGGAAGAACTTCCGGTGGGGAAAAACAACGAGCTTATTTAGCACAAGCACTGGTAGTGAAACCCGATCTTTTGATTTTGGATGAATCGACGGCCAGTCTTGATCCAGAAGCTAAGGAAAGTTTGTTAGATGTGGTTTCGGATCTAAACGTCAAAAGGGGCTTAACCGTCATCTTTGTCACACATGACATTCCGTTAGCAAAGAAGTTTGCAAACGAATACCTGTTTTTGCGTCCGGATAATTATGAATTTGGGCCAATTAAGAACTTAAATGTTGAAGAATTTTGGAAGGGGCAAGCCGATGTTTAGTTTTGAATTTATGCGTAATGCCTTTTTAGCAAGTACCATCATTGCGGTGGTCTGTGGGGTCATCGGGGTATTTGTGGTTTCAAGAAACATGCCGTTTCTGACCCACACCTTATCTGAGATTGGATTTGCCGGTGCTTCCTTTGGGATGTTTGTGGGGATTAGTCCGTTAAACGGGATGCTGCTCTTTACCACTATCAGTTCGGTTCTCGTTGGGAGAATGAGTGCCGGTTCCGTAGCCGAAAGACGAGAGGATACCATCAGTGCTGTTTCAGCTCTTTTTATTGGACTAGGGGTCTTATTTCTAGCCCTTTCAAACAGTAGTGCTAGTTACGCCACCAATATCCTGTTCGGAAGTATTGTTGGAATCAGTGCTTCTGAAGTCCATCAGATGATTTGGCTATCGGTGATTGTGTTAATCGTGACCTTATGTATTTATCGGGACTTAAAGTTTGACTCGTTTGATGCGGTAGGGGCCAGAGCTCAGAAAATTCCAAGTGGGATTCTCTCATTGATTTTCCTAGTAATGCTGGCCTTAAGTGTCTCAGTTGCTGCTCAAATTGTTGGGGCACTTTTGATTTTTATCCTTTTGACTTTGCCAGCTGCTAGTGCTAAATACTTTGCCCATTCAGTCGGAAAAATGATCGGACTTGCCATCATCTTTGGTTTGATCGGAGTTTGGGCTGGATTAACGCTTGGATACTACACGAACTGGCCGGTCAGTTTCTTTATTGCTGTTATTGAGGTTGCCATTTACTTTGGATCACTGGTTTATAATCACTTTAGGGAGGGCTAATTTGATTTAGTTCCTCTTTTTTTTACTCTTTTTTCGATAAAGTGAAGTAAAACACGAACATTTATGCTAAAATTTCCTTGTGTGCCAATTTATGACGAGGTGAAAGCATGAAATTTAAAAGAAGTGAACGATTAGTAGACATGACAAACTATCTATTAAACCGTCCTCATACATTAGTACCATTAACTTTTTTCGCTAAGCGCTACAATTCTGCTAAATCTTCCATTAGTGAGGACTTAGCTATTGTGAAGCAAGCATTTCAACAACGTGGGATTGGTCTGGTTGAGACCGTTCCCGGAGCTTCTGGAGGCGCTAAATTCACGCCGTACATTTTAAAAGAGTCGGCTGATCAGTTTATTAAAGAGGTCTCTGACATCTTAAACGATAACGATCGTTATCTTCCTGGTGGTTACGTTTACATGTCCGATATTTTAGGCCAACCGGAGAAGTTGAAAACCATTGGGCGGATTATTGCCACCCAATACCTGTTTCAGAAAGTTGACGCAGTACTAACGGTGGCAACGAGAGGAATTCCAGTTGCCGAAGCTTCTGCCACGTATTTAAATGTGCCACTGGTAATTGCTAGGCACGACTCTCAAATTACTGAGGGGTCGACCGTGAGTGTTAACTACGTTTCCGCATCTAGTCAAGAAGTTAAACGAATGACAATCTCAAAAAGAAGCCTGAAGCCAGGCTCCAACGTTTTGATTGTTGATGATTTTTTGCGGGGTGGTGGAACGATTTCTGGTCTGACGTCCCTGATTGATGAGTTTGACTGTCATCTAGTGGGCAGTACGGTTTTTGTTGAAACCGACGACCCAGGTCACAGAAAGGTGACTGATTTTACTTCATTACTGAAAATGGATATTAAAGACGATCAGATTGAGATTAAACCTGGCAATTATGCCCAGAAAATTTTTGGGAGTACAAATTAAAAATTAATTACAAGGGGAACAAAAATGAGTTCAAAGAATACGATTATTTTAGCGGCTGGTAAGGGCACTCGGATGAAGTCCAAGTTATATAAAGTTCTCCACCGAATTTGCGGCAAGTCAATGGTTGACCATGTTTTGACGCAGGTATCCAAGTTAGATATGGATAACATCATCACGATTGTTGGTTATGGTGCTGAAGATGTGGAAAATGAACTTGGCAATCGTTGTGAGTATGTCGTCCAGGACAAACAACTTGGGACTGGCGATGCCGTTGCACGAGCTGAAGGACTTTTAAAGGACTCAGATGGTGAGACGTTAGTCATTAGTGGTGATACACCACTATTTACAGCTTCCACTCTTAAGCAACTCTTTGAGTATCACGAACAAAAAAAGGCCACTGCAACCATTTTAACGTCACAAGCTCCTGACCCAACTGGATATGGTCGGATTGTTAGAAATGACATTGGGATTGTTGAAAAGATTGTGGAGCAAAAGGATGCCACACCGGAAGAGCAGGGCATTCATGAGATTAACACTGGGGTTTACGTGTTTGATAATCATTCGTTATTTGAGGCTTTGCACAAAATTAATAATGATAACGCTCAGGGTGAGTATTATTTAACTGATGCCATTGAAGTTTTAAAAAATGAGGGCCACACAATTGCCGCCTATAAGATGGCGAACTTTAATGAATCGATGGGGGTAAACGATCGGGTTGCTCAAGCCCGCGCCACCCAAATTATGCAAGCCCGGATTAATCGTCAGCACATGCAAAATGGCGTTACGATTGTTAACCCTGCTGATACCTACATTGATAGTGACATTAAAATTGGTCAAGATACCATTATTGAACCAGGAGTTCAACTGCAAAATGGAACAGAAATTGGGAGTAACTGTATCATTGGTGCCCACTCTAAAATTTCTGGCAGTAAAATTCATGATAACGTTAAGGTCTTCTCTTCGGTGATTGAGGATTCTGAGATGATGCCCGGATCTGATATCGGACCCGATAGTCATTTAAGACCGGGTGCTAAGATTGAGAAGAACGTCCACATTGGCAATTTCTGTGAGGTTAAAAGTGCCACCATTGGTGAGGGAACCAAGATGGGTCATCTAACCTATGTTGGGAATGCTAAACTTGGAAAACACATTAATATTGGTTGCGGAGTGATTTTTGCGAATTACGATGGAGCTCATAAGCACACCACAACGGTGGGTGATGATTCGTTTATTGGAAGCAATTCTAACCTGATTGCTCCAGTCCACATCGCTGATCATACCTTTATTGCTGCTGGGTCGACCATTACTGACGACATGGATCAGTACGACATGGGAATTGCTAGGGAGCGTCAAACTAACAAGCCCGGTTACTATAAAAAGTTGCCCTTTAAAGGTGCTAATTAATTTGAGCTAAATAGTGAAATTGTTTTCTGAAAATAATATAATGGAATTGATTAGGTAGGAAAAAAATGTGGGGGTTATAATGGCTGAAAAGTATGCTGATCCAAAATTAAAGATTTTTTCTTTAAATTCAAATCGTCCGCTTGCAGAAAAGATTGCTAAACGAGTGGGAGTTCCTTTGGGAAAAGCTTCCGTCAGTCGCTTTAGCGATGGTGAGATTCAAATTAATATTGAAGAAAGCATTCGTGGCGATAACGTTTATATTATCCAATCAACTTCTGATCCCGTTAATGATAATTTAATGGAATTATTAATCATGATCGATGCTTTAAGAAGAGCAAGTGCCAAGACCATTAACGTAGTGATCCCATACTATGGTTATGCGCGACAAGATCGTAAAGCCAGAAGTCGTGAGCCAATTACCGCTAAGTTAGTGGCAGATATGCTGGAAAAAGATGGGATTACTCGTCTGGTAGCACTTGATTTACATGCTGCTCAAATTCAAGGATTCTTTGATGTTCCCGTTGATCATTTGATGGGTGCACCTCTTCTTGCCGACTACTTTATCAAGAATGGGCTCGCAAAAGACGCGGTGGTTGTTTCACCTGATCATGGTGGTGTGAGTCGAGCTCGTGCCATGGCTGAGTTTTTAAAGGCTCCAATTGCCATTATTGATAAGCGTCGACCAAAAGCTAACGTTGCTCAAGTTATGAACATCATTGGTGATGTAAAGGGAAAGCGTTGTATCATGATTGACGATATGATTGATACGGCTGGAACCATTACTAAGGGAGCTCAAGCTCTAATGGATGCTGGTGCTTCAGAAGTTTATGCATGTTGTACCCATCCCGTTTTGTCTGGTCCAGCAACGGAAAGAATCGAAGCCTCACCAATTAAGAAATTGGTTGTGACCGATTCAATTCAGTTGCCTGACTATAAAAAGATTGACAAGATCAAACAAATCTCAGTTGCACCACTAATTGGGGATGCAATTACTAGAATTAACGAAAATCGTCCTGTTAGTCCACTGTTTAGTCACCGGTTTGACTACAGTAAGGATGACGAGAAAAAATAATGGATAAAAAAATAATCTTAGCATTTAAGCTAAGATTATTTTTTTGTGCTCGTTTGTTACTGATTAACGTATTTATTGATGGCGTACGCTACGCCGTCTTCTGAATTAGGCTTAGTAACGAACTGGGCGTTCTTTTTAACTTCATCGATTCCGTTACCCATGGATACTCCAAGTCCCGCAAACTTGATCATCGAAATGTCATTGCCCTGATCTCCGATTGCCATGACGTTATCGGGTTTTAAACCAAGCTTTTCGGAAAGATCCCGTAAAGCGTTGCCCTTACTTGAATTTGAGTTCATAAACTCAAGAAAGACCGGTGAACTCTGAACGACACTCATTCGGTCGTAGATTGATTTTGGTAGATTGCCCTTTGCTTTGGTGATCTTGTCCGGGTAATCGACGTACATCAGTTTGTAAATATTGACGTCACGGGTAATTTCGCCCGGAGTTCGATATTTAATGGGCATCGAAACAAGATGGCTTTCTTCAACGGAAAAGGGACTGATATCGCGATCGGTAGTGGTAATGGAATCAACCGTTTCAATTTGGAAGTGGACGCCCATTTCGCGTGACATCATTTCAATTTCTAAAAAGTCATCGTACTTAACCGTTTCTTTGATTAACACTTTGCCACTAACCGTTTCGACTAAAGCACCATTATAGGTGATGGCGTATTCGTCGTCTCCGTCAATCCCGAGCTTATTGAGGTATGGCTTTACGCCAGTAATGGGGCGACCGGTACAAAGAACCACTTGTATACCTTGATTGCGGGCTTTAGTAATGGCTTCAATGGTAGCGGGTGCTAACAAATTTTTTTCGTTTAATAGGGTGCCGTCGATATCGATGGCAATTAGTTTGATATCCATGTTAGTTCTCCTTTGGAATTATAAGGTTGTCATTATCAATGTATTTTTGAAATTCATCGTACAAGGGTTGAAAAAGTTCGACGTTCTTCGTTGGTTTAAGCATTTCACGCGGAAAGAAAAAGCGTTTGTCACCAATTAGTTTCCCGGTAATGGCACGAACTAGGTCACTAGCCTGGGAAAGTTCTACCAGATTACTATCATTTTCCATCAGTTCAATCTGGGCGTTTTGATGTTTACTCTTTGGATCATAGACATCGTAGGGCTGATCAAAACTGTTGTCGGTGGCAGTGTAATACTTTGGATTAAATCCGGCCTTTTCGATGATCTTTTGGAGCTTGGGAATTAAAAATTCCGTTTGATCGTTGTACTTGGCGGACTTAAAGGGACGTCGATTTAAGAAACGTTTGGCGAGGTCTGAAAGAATCGGATCTTCTGACTTGCGCCACATGACGAAGTAGGTGTTAAGCACCCCGTCGTCAATTTGTAAATAATCATCTAGGGAATAGTTGTTAGAAAAAATTGGCATTAAAAGACTTGGTTTAAAGGTGCTCTTTGGTTGCAGGGCTAATTCTTTTGCCCGCATCAGTAGATGACTTAAAATAACTTCCATTGAACGTGAGACGGGATGGAAGTAGACTTGTTGATACATTTGAAAACGACAAACAATGTAGTACTCAATCGCGTGTAAACCACTTGCCCGAAAACAAATCCCACCGGAATACGGCCGCATCACCTGAAGAATCCGATCTAAATCAAATTTACCGTATTGGGCTCCGGTGTAATATGAATCGCTTAGAAGGTAGTCCATCCGATCGGCATCAACTTGACTTGAAATCATTTGGACGACTTGTGGATTGTCGTAGGTCTTGTTAATGACGCTGGCGACGCGTTCGGGAAAATCGGGACCAACCTGACTTAAGACGTGGTTAATTTCCGTTTCGTTTGAAGTGATGATTTGTTGGGTAATCTGTTCGTGATTGGTGTGAAAAATGTGTTCAAACGTATGTGAATAAGCTCCGTGACCAACGTCGTGAAGTAGAGCGGCACACAGTGCCACGATTCGTTCTGAATCGTCCCATAAGCCATCACCCGCTTTTTTTGACGGATAGTTTCGCTTAAAATTATCACAAATTCGTCTAGTAATTTCATACACTCCTAAAGAGTGGCTAAATCGGGTGTGTTCTGCTCCGTGAAAGGTTAATGAAGTAGTTCCTAACTGTTTGATTCGTCTTAGACGTTGAAATTCAGGCGTATTAATGAGATCGAGAATTACTTGGTGTTCAACGTAGACATGACCCAGAACGGGGTCACGAAATACTTTGTCATATTTCAATGGTTGACTGTAATACTTCAATAAAAGACCTCCACTTATACTAATCTCTCTTCATTATAACTGAAATAAAAATAAACGTCATGACAAACTCAAAGTTAGTGCATTTCCATTGCTAACGGCGTAAAATCAAATTTGTGAGGTGATATTTTGACAGAAAACGAAAAGATCGAAAAAGTTCAAGTTGAGATTGCAATCAAAATAAAGCAGGACGAAAACGTCGAACATCATCATTTTAAAGAAGATGGACAACTAGTTATGCTCAACGGCTATCGTTATTTACGTTACGTTGAACACGTTGACGGACAACCTGATGTTCCTGTTACCTACCGGATTGGAAAAGATGCGATTCGGTTAACTCGTGCTGGCAAAAATCATCTTGAACTTCATTTTAAACCGAATGAAACAATCGAAGACTTGTACCGAACCCCCTTTGGTAATCTGAAAGTTGGGGCACATACCACTAGCATTAAGCAATCTAGAGATGAGAAGAACGGTTGGCAAATGATTGAAATTAACTATGAGTTATATACCGATGGACAGAAAGTCGGCGACTACCAAGTCAAATTGCAATTTAAATGTTAAACTAGTATTATTAGTCTGTTAGGAATCTAGAAAGGCGTGGTCGAATTGGAACTTAAAGAATTAGACAAGCAAGATAAAAGCGAATTATCAATGGTTGAAGTGGCTCATGCAATTTTAGCTGATGCTGGTAAAACCATGTCATTCGTTGATTTAACCAACGAAGTACAAAAATACTTGGGAGACAGTAACCAAGTAATTCGTGATCGTTTACCTCAATTCTACACAGACCTTAATGTTGATGGGAGCTTTATTTCCCTTGGCAATAACGTTTGGGGTCTTCGTACTTGGTACCCATATGAATCAATTAATGAAGCCACCATCAATGAAGGCGAAGAAGACAACAGTAACACTCCCAAAAAGCATCGTAAGGTAAATGCTTTTATGGCTGATGCAGCTGACGATGATGACGTGATCGACTATGATAATGATGATCCAGAAGATCAGGATGATTTTGATGATACCCCTGACGACAAGGATAAGTATCATAAGGATCTTGATGAAGAAAACCCTGATGCTGATGATGACGCCATTGACGACGATGATGGTGTTGAAGGAGACCTCTCAGAGGTCAATCCAGATGACGATGATGATAAAAAAGATGATGACGACGACAATGATTAGACTTGACTAATCATGGAGAATCACTTAACATACTATTTGGGCACTTTACAGACATGTGAAGTATTTCGAATAAGTAACCGCTCCCTATTCAATGAATGGGGAGCTTTTTTTATGTTGTAACCTAAATTTGATGGAGGAGTTAAGCATGACTAAGTATATTTTTGTAACCGGTGGAGTAGTTTCTTCCTTAGGAAAGGGAATTGTTTCGGCTTCAATCGGAAGATTATTGAAGAATCGTGGTTTTAACGTTACGATCCAAAAGTTTGATCCGTATATCAACATTGATCCAGGAACAATGAATCCTTACCAACATGGAGAAGTCTTTGTTACCGATGATGGTGCTGAAACTGATCTTGATTTAGGTCATTACGAACGTTTTATTGATAACAATTTAAACAAGTACTCTAACTTTACGACCGGTAAAATCTATGAAGAAGTTTTAAGAAAAGAACGTCACGGAGATTATCTTGGTAGAACCGTTCAGGTCATTCCCCACATTACTGGAATGATTAAGCAAAAGATTATGAGTGCCGCTCAAAGTACTGACGCTGACATTGTTATTTCAGAAATTGGTGGAACGGTTGGAGACATTGAATCCCTCCCATTTTTGGAAGCCATCCGTCAGATGAAACACGAAGTCGGTGACGAGAACACTTTTTATATTCACGTTACGCTTGTTCCGTACTTGCACGCCGCAAAGGAAATGAAAACCAAACCAACCCAGCACAGTGTTAAAGAATTAAGGGGAATTGGCATTCAACCCGATATGCTGGTTCTTCGTGCTGAAAAACCGGTTAGTGATGAGATGAAGAAAAAGATCGCCATGTTCTGTGATGTTCCGGTTAAGGATATCATCGAATCCATCGACGCTCCTAACTTGTACCAAATCCCACTTAGTTTTCAAAAACAAGACATGGACGATGAGATTTTAAAGCACTTTAACGTTAAGGCTCCAGAGGCTGACATGAAAGACTGGAAGAAGATGGAGAAGCACATCAGAAATCTCAAGGGCGAGGTTAACATTGCCATTGTTGGTAAGTATGTTGATCTAAATGATGCCTACTTGTCCGTTAATGAAGCTTTAAAGCATGCTGGTTATGCGGCTGACGATAAGGTTAACATTCACATGGTTGATGCTGGGACGATTGACAGGGACAACGTTTCTAAAAAATTAAAGGGAATGGACGGAATTTTGGTTCCCGGTGGATTTGGTAATCGAGGAGTTGAAGGGATGATTCAGGCCGCTCGATATGCTAGAGAAAATGATGTGCCTTATTTAGGTGTTTGCCTTGGAATGCAGATTGCTACCATCGAATATGCCAGAGACGTTGTGGGTTATAAGGATGCCAATTCAACTGAATTTGATCCACAGACTAAGCATAACGTGATTGATCTGATGGCCGATCAAAATGACGTTACGGATGCTGGGGGAACCCAACGCTTGGGTGCTTATAAGACCAAGTTAAAAGCAGGGAGTAAGGCTGCCGCTGCATACGACAACAAGAAGGAAATCTCAGAGCGTCATCGTCATCGTTATGAATTCAATAATAAATTTAGAAAAGACCTGGAAGATGCTGGCTTAGTTATTTCTGGAACCTCACCAGATGATCACCTGGTTGAAGTGGTCGAAGTCCCAGATAATCAATTCTACGTTGCGGCACAATACCATCCCGAATTTTTATCACGTCCAAATCGTCCCGAGGGATTATTCAAGGCGTTTGTCGCCGCTGCCGACAAAGAACACATGCATAACCACAAGAAGTAATTAGGCTTCTTTATAATCTTAATAAAATAATTTCTGATTTTGTATTGTGTTTTGGTGAAAACTTTCCTATGATTATTATTGAAAGATATGATATAAGTGAGGATTACCAATTATGACGATACTAAAAATATCAGGAGGACATCCTCTATATGGCGACGTCACCGTTGGCGGAGCTAAGAATAGTACGGTCGCTTTGATACCGGCCGCTATTTTGGCGGATAGTCCAGTGGAACTTGACATGGTTCCCGATATCCTGGATGTGCATAATCTTATGCTAATTCTCCAGTCGATGAACGTAACATCTGATTTTTCAGATGGTGTCTTAAACATTGATCCAACTAATATACTTGAGGGTGAACTGCCCGGCAAAGCAATTAAAAGTCTACGCGCTTCCTATTATTTTATGGGAGCGCTCCTTGGCAAGTTTCATCGTGCCACGATTAGTTTCCCTGGTGGAGACAATATCGGACCACGGCCAATTGACCAGCACATTCGCGCCTTTAAGGCCTTAGGTGCTGAAGTCAATGAAAGTGATGATTCGGTCGATATTAATGCAACGGAAAACGGACTTCATGGGGCTTCGATCTTCTTTGACATGGTCTCGGTTGGAGCGACGATCAACACGATTCTGGCAGCGGTAAAGGCTAATGGCGTTACTACCATTAGTAATGCTGCTAAGGAACCGGAAATTATTGATATTGCATCGTTTTTGAATAGTATGGGAGCTAAGATTAGGGGTGCTGGAACCGACGTCATCAGGATTCAAGGCGTTGATCATCTCCAGGCTAAAGCAACGCATACGATTATTCCTGATCGAATTGAAGCTGGAACATACTTGACGTTGGCCGCCGCTGTTGGGAAGGGAATTAACGTTAAAAACGTCATTCCTGAGCATTTGCAAGCCTACACGGCCAAGCTGATTGAAGCTGGCGTTCAATTAGAAATTGGTGAAGACAGTATTTATGTTCCAAAGACTGGAAAACTAAATGGCATTGAGATTAAAACGGCACCGTTTCCAGGATTTGCGACGGATTTGCAACAACCAATTACCCCTATGCTGTTTAAGGCAGACGAGGATAGTGTGATTCACGATACAATTTATCCAGAACGTCAGAATCACATTGCGCAACTTCAGAAGATGGGGGCTAACATCAAGGTCAATCCAGCTGATAATTCAATTATTATCAGTAAGAGTGAGAATCTTCATGGGACAACCGTTCAAGCCGGAGAGATTCGCGCTGGAGCATCTTTGGTCATTGCTGGATTGATGGCTAATGGTAAGACCGTTATTGAAAATGCGGACAATATCCTACGCGGATATGATAATATTACTAATAAATTGACTAACCTACACGCTAATGTTCAGATGATTGACCAGGACGGCTAACGTTTGGGTCCTATTGCGTGCGTCAAAAAATAATGTTAAGCTATTATGGTTGATGTTATATTCGATAATCAATCTCTGAACTGTGTTTAGGGCAAAAGGAGCGAAATATTATGAAAAAAGGAATTCATCCAGATTTTCATCAAGTTGTTTTTCAAGATTCAAGTACTGGATTTAAGTTCATTACTGGTTCAACTGCAACCTCTGATGAAACCGTCAAAATGGACGATGGCAACACTTACCCATTAATCCGAGTTGAAATTTCATCTGATTCACATCCATTCTACACTGGTAAGCAAAAGTTCAACCAAGCAGATGGTGCGGTCGATCGTTTCAACAAGAAATATGGTCTTGCCGACAAATAATAGTAAATAAAAAGAGCCAACTTATAGTTGGCTCTTTTTTTGTGTCTAAATTTAGTTTACGGTTTTCTGTTCGTTTCTGGTTTCGTTTAATACTAACAAGAAGTTGATAAAGACAAGGATTGCGGTTGAAATGAACACACTTGAGTAATCAAACAACGAAGAAACAATGGAACCAATGATTGGTCCAATACAGTTTCCAGCTGCCTGCATTGATTGATTCCAGCTAAAGATTCGACCGGTAACGTTAGATGGAGTGTTTTTAGCCAAAATGGTTTGAACGGCAGGTAGCATACAGGCGTTCGAGATTCCAATCAGAAATCTGAGTCCCATTAATTCCCAGACGTTGGTTACAAACGCCATGGGGATGTAGACCAAGATGGCAAAGATGAAACCACCCAGCATAATCTTGGAGGTCCCAATTCGATCACCCAACGCTCCTAGTTTGGGAGCCGCAAATAGCGTGGCAATCCCCGGAACCGCGGCAACAATTCCACTGTAGAAAGTGACTTGAGGACTGTTGTGCATGATCTCTTTGACGTACAGTGACAGAATTGGTGAAATAGAAAAATTAGAAGCCTGAATAATCAGGGTGGTCAAGAACATTCCAAAAATCAGTTTAACGTTTGAAAGCTCGGAAATAACCTGTTTAGTAGATAGGTTGTCTTCCTTTGCGACCGGTTTAAAGTGTTCTTTAACGAAAAATAGCGTGACAAAAAAGACTGAGATGAGTAAGCCACCAGTAATGAAGAAGGTGAGACGATAGCTAAAGACAGAGGCTAAGATTCCACCAATGAAGGGGCCAAAGAGGGTTCCTGAGACGTTGCCGGTGGTTAAAATACCGAGGGCCTTTCCACTTTCTCTTTTTGGTACCTGGGTTGCAAGTAAGGCGTTGGCATTACTCATGTATCCAGAAAAGATTCCCTGAATAAAACGCAGAGCAATTAACTGCCAAACGGCGGTAACAAAACCCATCAAGATTAAGCAGACTGCCATTCCAAGTGATGCTCGTAAAAGCATGACCTTTCGTCCGTATCTGTCAGCCAATGATCCCCAAATTGGGGAGACAACAGCGGTGACAATGAAAGAAGCTGAAAAGGCCAGTCCACTATAGATACTTAATTGACTAGAATTGTAGTGGCCAAGCGTGGCGATGAACAGGGAGAGAAAGGGCATAACTTCACTAAAGCCTAATCCATTCATGAACATCCCAAACCACAGTGCTACTAGGTTTTTGTGCCATATTTCTGAGGGAACCGGATCAGAGATTTGGGCTTTATTCTGATTCAAATGATTCGCTTCCTTCCGGTTTGCTGTTATGATGGTCTTGCATGTAGTTTAGCCACAGTGGCAAGGATTGATCCAGCATTTGGTAAGTATCCTCAAATCGATGGGTATACCAAGGATCAACGATGTTGACTCCCTTTTTGCCGGGAACAATGTCCATGCATAAATGAAGCTTATCCCATTGATTTTTGGGAATCATTTTTTTAAGATCACTGATATTGTAGTCATCCATGGTAATAATGTAATCAGCATTATCGATGTCACAAGCGGTGATTGGATGGGATCGTTTCCCACTATAATCTAAGTGATGAGCGTCCATGGTTTTTTGAGCACCAGGATGAGGACGACTACCTGCCTCATCGTTTTCGGTAGCAGCCGAACTTACTGAATAATGATTTGAAAGTCCTTTATTTATAAGCATTTTTTTAAACATTGCTTCTGCCATGGGAGATCGACATATATTCCCTAAGCAGACAAATAAAACGTTAGTTTTTTTCATAATCCACACTCCCGAAATTTAAATCGTTATTACTATATTAACAGTAATCGAACTTCATATATATAAAAATGAACGCTAATTATAACGTAAGAAAATGACGTGAGTTGGAAAAATGGTTATTAAAATCTTATTTTATGGTGAAAGGGGTAATAAGGATTGGAGCAAGACGAATATGTTAATTAACACAGTTTATTTGCAGGTTAATCCAGTTAAAAATTTTGCCTGCAGCTGGGGAATCCTTCCGTCGGATTTTTTAAATGGAATTAAGCATGATCCCCAAAATATTATTTTATTGAATGATGATTATCGTTACGCAAATGATTTCAATATGTCCACGAAGTTTGATTTAATTACTGGTCAAAATGAAATTAGGGAGTACATGATTAACAATAAGATTAGTACCAAAAAATGGGTTGATTTTAGAAACCGGGAGGATCTGGATTCTTTAAATGGGGATGAAATTGCAGACTTGTTGTACTTGAGTCACATGGGTATCCCACTCAATCAGACGAGTCCATTTTCGGCTAAGTTGAAGAATCAATTTGTGTTTTTGGGTGACTCCACCGGCTTTACAAAGGTATACATGCGTCATTTTAGTGTCATTAATCAAATTTTGGCCGTCTGCATTAAACGGCATCTAAAAAAGCAGTGGAACAGTAGACGAATGTTCGTGAAGCAGGTGCCGTTTAAGGATATCGATGACCACACCCTGACCAAGTTGTTAAAACTGGGAATTACGGGAGTGATTATTCCGTGTGATATGATAGTTATGAAGAGACCGAAGCTCAAGATTCCCTTAATGAGACACACAAAACGATCTCCCAAAGTAATTTGGAATTCTGAGGACCAGTTACGAAGTGGAGCCTTTAAAGTGGGACAAATTACTTATGATATTTCCACTAAAACGTGGGAGCTTCAAAGAGACGTTGATGATGAGGGAGAATTAAACGATTTGGTTTAAACCAACTGAATCGCTTTTTTATTGGGCTTTTTCTGATATACTTTAAATGCATTTACATCGAATTAAGAGGAGTTTTTGTTATGAAAATGAACCTTTTAGAGGTTGCAAAAGCCGTTAATGGCGACTTAAATTCAAAAAAATACGAAAACGTTGAAATAACGGGAGTCTCATTTGATAGTCGTAAGTTAAAACCGCATGATCTTTTTGTTCCGCTGACTGGGAATCACGATGGACACGATTTCATCGCCAGTGCCGTAAAAAACGGGGCTAACGCAACGTTTTGGAATAAGAGTCGAACTAGTGATGTCCCAAAGGATTTTCCGGTTATTTTAGTTGATGATACGTTAAAAGCCTTACAGGACCTCAGTCGACACTATTTAAATAAGATTAATCCCAAGGTGGTGGCAATCACTGGGAGTAACGGTAAGACCACTACGAAGGACATGATTGCTTCAATCCTTGCCACTCAGTTTAATGTTACTAAAACGCACGCTAACTTTAATAATGAGATTGGGGTTCCGATTACGATCCTTTCCATGGAATCTAACACAGAATATTTGGTGGTAGAGATGGGGATGGACCGACCCGGCCAACTTGACTTTTTAAGTAAGCTTGTTAAGCCAGATATCGCCGTCATTACCATGATTGGTGAAGCTCACATTAAATTCTTCGGAACCCGTGCTAAGATTGCAGATGCCAAAATGGAGATTACCCACGGACTTAGGCCGGACGGAGTGTTTGTCTATGACGGTGACGAACCCCTATTGGACGAACGGGCTAAATCACTTGACGTTGAAAAGTTGACCTTTGGGAGAAAAGATACTAACGATATTTACCCAAGGGATGTCTATGACGGCGACCACGAAACGACATTTAAGACAAATCGATTTGGAAACATGAAATTCACCATTCCGCTAATTGGTGACTACAATGTCAACAATGCCCTTGCTTCCATTGAGGTTGGTGAACTGGCGGAAATCCTGCCAGCCAACATGAAATCGGCACTAGACCATGCCAATTTTACTAATAATCGAACTGAATGGGTTAAGGGTCAAAATGGTGAAATGATTTTAAGTGACGTGTATAATTCGAACCCGTCGGCTCTAAAAGCCGTTTTAAAAGCGTTTCAGTCTACTCATTTACAGGGGAAACGAATCGCAGTTTTAGGTGACATGCTGGAACTTGGTGATAAAGGGGTTGAGATGCACGAGGATATTTCTGACGCAATCGATCCGCAATTGATTAATCAGGTTTACCTAGTTGGGCCACTTATGAAGTCTTTATATCAGATGTTGCAAAAAAAATATCCCAATCAAAATGCCCTCCATTATTATCCGGTCGATCAGCTTGATCAATTAGCTAAAAGCCTAGACTCCCAGTTATCTACTGGGGATGAAGTCTTGTTAAAAGGGAGTCACGGAATTCACTTAGAACGAGTTTTAGAAGCGTTGGAATAGGTTCTTCGGTTTGTGAAATTAGGCCAGATGGTGTAGTATGTTTTAGACACGTAATCGCTGAAGGATATAGAAATAAATGTGAATCAGACGATTTGCGCATTATGGGAAACGGATTTTTTCCAAGCAAATCATTGAATTCACAATTGTAGTTTCAATAGGAGGAACACATTTGAAGTTTAAAGATTTAGGACTATCTGATAGTCTATTAAAAGCCGTGGAAAAATCAGGCTTTGACGAACCCACTCCAATTCAGGCTCAGACAATTCCATTATTGTTAAAGGGTCAGGATGTTATTGGACAGGCTCAAACTGGAACTGGGAAAACGGCTGCGTTTGCCCTTCCAATCCTGCAAGAAATCGATCTGAATAATCCAGACGTGCAGGCACTTGTAATTTCACCAACTAGAGAACTGGCCATTCAAACGCAAAAAGAGATGCAACGTCTTGGTGGCGTTGAAGGAGCTCGGGTTCAAGTCGTTTATGGTGGTTCAGATATTCGGCAACAAATTAGAGATTTGAAGAAGAAACCACAGATTGTGGTGGGAACTCCAGGACGAATTCTTGATCACATCAATCGTCGTACTTTAAAGCTAGGTCACGTTAAGTACTTAGTGCTAGATGAAGCCGACGAAATGCTTAACATGGGATTCTTAGATGATATTGAAAGTATCATTAAGAACATCCCAGAAGATCGACAAACTTTACTCTTCTCAGCAACCATGCCAGCTCCCATCAAGCGAGTTGGGGTTCAGTTCATGAGAGATCCAAAGCAGATCACGGTTAAGTCGAAAGAATTAACCACTGACCTAGTTGATCAGTACTACGTTAAGGTTAAGGATAACGAAAAGTTTGACACGATGACCCGTTTGTTTGACGTTCAAACACCCAAGGTTACCATCGTATTTTGTCGGACTAAACGACGAGTCGACGAAGTTTCTAAGGGACTGATTGCTCGTGGTTATCGGGCTGCCGGTCTTCACGGTGATTTAACTCAAAAACGCCGAACTCAGATTATGAACGAATTTAAGAACGACAAAATTAATTATTTAGTGGCTACTGACGTGGCTGCTAGAGGAATTGATGTTTCGGGTGTCACTTACGTTTATAACTTTGATATTCCTCAAGATCCAGAAAGTTATGTTCATCGAATTGGACGAACTGGTCGTGCCGGACATCATGGTACTTCAGTAACGTTTGTCACTCCAAACGAGATGAGTTATTTAAGAGGGATTGAACGACTTACTAAGGTAAGGATGCTTCCATTAAAGCCACCTTCAGAAGATGAGGCTCTCGCTGGTCAGTTAAAATTTGCTGAAGATGATATTGAAAAGTTAGTCAAGAAGACTGATACTGCCAAGTTTGAGCGGGTCGCAAAGAAGCTCCTTGAAAAGTATGACAGTGTCGATTTGGTTTCTGCTCTTTTGAATGACATGACAAGAGACCAGGTTAAGGTCCACATTACGGCTGAAAAACCACTTAAGAATCATGGCGGTTTTGGTGGTCATCGTGGTGGCGGTTATCGCGGTAAGAGAAACGACCGGAATAGTCACAAGCGTTTTGGCAATCATCGTGGTGGTCACGACTCAAGACGTCGTGATTCACGAGGCTATAATGGTGGTAACCACGGTAAATCAAAGAATTTTGTCATTAAGAATAAGTAAAAAAGAGAGAGCCTACTTGGTTCTCTTTTTTATTTAGAAAATTAATTTATTAAGTGTTATAATAATTATCAAAGAATAATTGGATAGTACTTTATTCGAGGAAGTATACGTTATGGCAGTGGGAAGAAATCGAAATGCACAACTAGTTATTGATGAAGATGCCATTTTTCATAACATTAGTGAAGAACGAAAACGATTGGATGCCAAGTCGGATCTATTCATGGTCGTTAAGGCTAATGCATATGGACACGGTGCGGTTCAAGTAGCAAGGATTGCTAAACAAGCAGGAGCTGCTGGTTTTTGTGTTGCCATCTTAGACGAAGCCATTCAGCTTCGAGAAGCTGGATTTGTGTCCGAACCCATTCTTGTTCTAGGTCTTTCTGACCTTTCAAACGTTCCATTAATTGCAAAATACAATGTTTCGGTTACGGTGAGCTCGGTTGATTGGATCAAGCGAGCAGCTAAGTTAGCTGAGCAACTGAAATTAAAGAACAAGATTAGGGTTCATTTGGCTTTGGATACTGGAATGGGAAGAATCGGACTTCAAACTGTTTCAGAAGTTAGAGATGCAATAGTTGAGTTGAACCGAACTAGCGAGTATATTGACTTTGAGGGAGTATTTACTCATTTCTCTACCGCAGATAGCGCTAATGATGATTATTTTAAGTATCAATTGGATAATTTTAACGAATTGATGACTGCGATTCCCGATAAACCTCGCTATGTTCACGTGGCAAATTCAGCCACTAGTATGTGGCATAAAGCAGCGGGTGGAAACATGGTCCGCTTTGGAGTGGCTGGCTATGGTTTGAATCCATCAGGAGTTGAGATTGCTTCACCATTTAAGTTAAGGCCAGCACTGAGTTTTACTAGTGAGTTAGTTTATGTTAAAGAGGTTAATGCTGGTCGTTCGATTGGATACGGTGCAACTTATACATCCAACTCAAAGGAGTGGATTGGAACGGTTCCGGTTGGGTATGCAGACGGAGTTCGTCGCTCAATGCAGGGATTTTCACTTTTAGTAGATGGACAGTATTGTCCAATTGTCGGAAGAGTATGTATGGATCAACTGATGGTGAAGTTACCACATAAGTTGCCAATTGGAACAAAGGTGACCTTGGTGGGAACTGATCACGATCACACCATTACTCTACAGGATGTTGCCGACTACTGTCATACTATTCATTATGAGATTGCGTGTGGGTATTCGGATCGATTACCACGGGTGTATAAAGCAAGTAATCATTTGAAGTAACTATTTGTAAGGAGGAGTTCTCCATGACATACAAATACACGATTGATGCTATTTGGTCTCAGAAAAATGAAGAATATTTCACCAAACTAGGACTTTCTTTTGACAACCACAAAATTGCCATGGACTGTGACTCGTTTGATAAAGACCCTCTAATTAATTCTTTAATTTATGGCTACTCAATCATGGCCAATCTAAATTCAATAATTGTTGATGAGTATTCTCCATGCGAAGATGAGATCGCAAGACGGCTCTTCGACAATTATGAAGACGAGAAGTCACGGTTGTAAGTTTATTTATGCGGAAGGAATAGTCTATGGAAAACGTTGAAATTAAACGTGGCGATATTTTCTATGCAGACTTATCTCCAGTCGTTGGTTCTGAACAGGGTGGAATGCGACCAGTTTTGGTAGTCCAAAATAACGTTGGAAATCATTATAGTCCCACTGTGATTGTCGCCGCAATTACGGCTCGGATTACTAAGCCAAAGATGCCTACTCATGTGGGTATTACACCTCAGAATGCCGGGATTGAGAAGAGTTCGGTGATTCTGTTAGAACAAATTAGGACGATTGATAAGCAGCGTCTTAAAGATCATGTCACTCATTTAAGTAAAGATATCATGAGAAAAGTTGATGCTGGTCTTAGTTTAAGTCTAGGGCTCAGTCAGAGCACGCACGAAGTCTGATGATACATAAGATACAAAAAAAGAACGTGGAATCATTCCACGTTCTTTTTGTATCTAATTTTCTTCGATTGGGGTTTCTTTTGATTCTTGTTTTAGATCTTCAACTTCTGGAACTTTGAATCCTTTTCGTTCTAGAGCTGCAATGATGCGGTCTAGACGATCCTTGGTCACCTTAGACGGAAGGGTAAACATGGTTCGATAGACCGTTTTACCGGAACGATCAACTGAATCTAAGCTGATCACACTTGAGATGGCGGTGTATCTAGTAATAATGTGAGCCATTTCTTCTAAGTCCCCACGTTCGCCAGGTGAGACAACTGAAATCACGTAACTACCAAATTTCACGTTCCATGATTGTGACAAACTTTCCATCAATTTCGTGTGAGTTAAAATGCCATAAAAGTTGTTGAATTCATCAAGGACAGCGATATAAGGAAGATCCTTAATCGTAAAGAAGACTTTAAAGAAGGCAGAATTCAGGTTAACAAACTTAGTTTCATTTCTAATCAGGGTCATCACCGAGTCGGACATTTTGCCACCATCGGCTTCGTGTTTGTAGATGTGCATGCGATAAATGTTACCCTTGAACGCTTTATGAGTGGCATCTAAAACGGGAATGCAACGAAAATGATTCTTTTCCATTAATTTTAATGCGGTGTCGAGATCAGTGTTTTCATCAACAGTAATCAGGTCACTTTTAGGTTTAACTAAAGATTGCAAAATCATGGCTAAGGCTCCTCACATAAGTAATTTCTAATTAATATTAACACAAAATAACTGGGAGCATAAAAAAACAGACATAAATGTCTGTTCTTTTTAAACTTAGTTTTAAAGGTTGATGGTCTTCATACCCTTATCAATGGTTTCTTTTAAGGTTTTAGCTGAAGCGCTCATCTTGTCTTTTTCGTCGTTACTTAATGGAACTTCAAGGACTTTAGCAACTCCTGAAGCATTAACGATGGCAGGAGTTCCAATGTAAATATCGGATAAGCCGTATTCACCATTCATTGGAGCACCGATTGGTAGAACGGTGTTTTCGTCTCTTAAGATGGCCTTTGAGATTCTCATCAAAGCAGTTCCAACTCCGTAGAAAGTAGCACCCTTCTTGTTAATGATATCGTAGGCCTTGTTTCTAGTTTCGTCTTCCATCTTCAATAAGTCATCCTTGCTAACGCCATTTTGTTTAGCAAATTCGACCAATGGAACGTTTCCGATTGAGGCTTCATCAATGTCAGCAAATTCTGAATCACCGTGTTCACCCATAACGTAAGCATTAACGCTTTGTGGATTAACGTTTAATTTCTTACCAACGGCAACTTGGAAACGTGAGGTATCAAGTGATGTACCTGAACCAAAGACACGGTTTTTAGGAAAGCCAGAAATCTTTTGGGTTGCGTAGGTTAAAATGTCAACTGGGTTAGCAGCAATTAAGAAGATTCCGTCAAAACCAGAATCAACAACTGGCTTAACGATGGTAGTCAAAATCTTCAAGTTTTTGTTAACCAAGTCAAGTCTAGTTTCACCAGGCTTTTGTGGAGCTCCAGCAGTGATTACAACTAAATCAGCGTCTTTACAGTCACTGTAATCACCAGAGTAGATCTTTTTTGGAGAAGTGAAAGGTTGGGCATCTTCAAGGTCTAATGCGTCTCCTTCAGTTCTGTTTTTGTCGATATCAACAACGACAAATTCTTCGGCAATCCCTTGTTGCATCATTGCGAATGCGTATGATGAACCAACGGCACCATCACCAACTAAAACAACTTTTTCGTGTTTTTCAGCCATAATATTTCTCCCTTTTGAAATTAGTTTGTTCACAAACTGATTATATCATGAACGAATTTATTTATACAGAACCATATTCTTAATGGTACTGGATCAGCTCAAATCGTTAATCTATTATGATACAATAAACATGATTAAGCCGAGTGAGTAATTCTTCATTTCGGCCATTTTGTGTTAATTAGAAGTAAATGGGAGACAATAGTAATGAAAATGATTGTGGGATTAGGCAACGTTGGTGCTGAATTTGATGGTACTAGGCATAACACGGGGTTTATGGTGGTTGATAAGTTTGCTACTCAAAACCAGATCGCGATTAATAAACAAAAGATGGATGCCATGTATGGTACGGGAATAGTCAATGGTGAAAAGGTAATGATAGTTAAGCCAACGACGATGATGAATGATTCAGGACGCGCAGTTCATCCTTTGATGCAATTTTTCAAGTTAGATCTTGATGATTTAGTGATTGTTTACGACGACATGGATTTACCGGTGGGACGAATTCGCTTAAGAAATCACGGTTCCGCTGGTGGCCATAATGGAATTAAAAGTATCATTGCCCACCTTGGGACCGATCAGTTTAACCGAATTAAGATTGGGACTAGTCACCCTAAGCATGACAGTGTTGTGAACTATGTCTTAAGTAAGTTTAGCTTGGAACAGCGAGCTCCGTTTGCTGAAGCAGAGGATCATGCAGTTAAGGCACTGGATGAGTGGGTTTCTGGAACTGATTTCAGTAAGTTAGAAAATCAATTTAATTAATTCGTATAATTAATAAAAGAGGAGATGAGTTTTTGAAGCTAGATGAAACGTTAAAAGAAATGCCACAGTATGAAAAAATCAGTTCTAATCTTGCTCCTGATACCAAGCAACTGATCACTGGGACTAGTGGATCCGCTCGTACTCTATTATTAAAACAATTAATTAATGATAAGCAAAAACCGACGATCTACGTAACCGATACGATGAACCATGCGGATCAAATTACCGAGTCCTTTAATGAAGTAATGGATTCAGATCAGGTCTTTGAGTTCCCAGCTGAAGAACTCGTTGCGGCAGAGATTGCAACCAGTTCTCCGCAGTATCGAGCTCAAAGAGTGCGGGCCCTAAACGCGCTTGAGTCAGGGAAACCAGTGGTGGTGATTGTTTCAACGGCTGGTCTTAAACGGTATCTACCAGAGCCAACTAGTTTTAATCAAGCCCAGTTACACGTCAAGGTTGGAGACGACTTGGACCTTGTCAAACTTCAACAACAGTTGGTTCAAATGGGTTACGAGAAGAAAAACATGGTTTCCACTCCAGGTGAATTTGCTAATCGTGGATCAATTTTGGATATCTATCCGCTTAATTCGGACTATCCAATTCGGATTGATTTTTTTGATACGGAAGTGGATTCCATGCGTTACTTTGATGCTGCTACCCAACGAAGTGTGGAAAATATTGATGAGATTAGTGTATTGCCAGCTTCTGATTTTTTACCAAGCGAAGGCGATCGCAAGCATGGAATCAAGGAACTTTCCAAACGATTGAACCAAGCCATTAAAGATGACGGCAATGACGTTTTAGTTGATAACATTCAACAGGTGATTGACGGGCTTAAAGGCCAATCGATTGACCAAAAATGGAGTGAGTACAGTCAGTTTATTTTTGAAAAGGAAACCTCAATTTTAGATTATTTACCTGAAAATGGGATGGTAGTCTATGATGATTACAGTCGCGTAAGGGATGCCAACAAGCAGCTTGAAAGTGATGAACAAAACTGGCGCGATTCAATTAAAGATAATCATGAACTGTTGCCCGACCAAAAATTATCGCTTAATTTTAGGACGGTAACCGGAGCTGATCATCATGCGACCTTGCTATTTTCTCTGTTTCAAAAGGGACTGGGTCGAATGAAGCTTTCTGACATCGTCGATATCAAGGTTCATCCAATGCAGCGTTTTTTTGGACAAATGCCGATGTTTAAAGCGGAGATGCAACGCTATCAAGCTGAGAAACGAACCGTGGTCATTGCCGTTAGTGATGAAAAACGAGTGGAAAAGGTTTCGTCAACGTTAAGTGATTTTGGTGTCGATGCCATTCAATCAACCACTGACAACATTATTAAAGGAAAGACTCAGATTGTTTCCACTAGTCTAAAAAATGGTTTTGATTTGCCAGCCGCTAACCTAGCGATTGTTTCTGAATCAGATATGTTTAAACGGGTGAATGAACAAGGAAAAAAGAAACGGGTTAGAAGACAGACCTTTTCTAACGCAGAGCGAATCAAAAGTTATACCGATTTAAAACCCGGTGACTACGTTGTTCACGTTAATCACGGAATTGGACGATACGATGGTATGAGAACCATGGAGGTCGATGGCCGACATCAGGACTATATGACTTTGACCTATCAAAAAGGGGCCAAGATCTACGTTCCCGTTGACCAACTGAATTTGGTGCAAAAATACGTCTCATCAGAAGACAAACATCCAAAGATTAATAAATTAGGTGGAACGGAATGGGCCAAGACCAAACGGTCAGTCGCTTCTAAAGTGGAAGACATTGCTGATGATCTGGTTGATTTGTACGCCAAACGGGAGGCCGAGTCTGGTTACGCCTTTCCGGTTGATGACCAGTATCAGGCTGAGTTTGAGCAGGCATTTCCATACACGGAAACACCCGATCAGCTGCGAAGTACCGATGAAATAAAGAAGGATATGGAAAGTCCTCATCCAATGGATCGTTTACTAGTAGGAGACGTTGGCTACGGAAAGACTGAAGTAGCCTTGAGGGCGGCCTTTAAGGCCGTTGAAGCCGGGAAACAGGTGGCTTTTCTAGTGCCGACAACGGTACTGGCTCAACAACATTATGAGACCATGGTGGAACGATTTAATGGCTTTCCGGTTAAAATCGGAGTTCTCTCGCGTTTTGACACGCCCAAACAGACCCGCCAAACCATTCAAGACCTAAAGGACGGAAAGATTGATATCGTGGTTGGTACCCACCGTTTGCTCTCAAAGGACGTGAAGTTTAACGATTTAGGTCTTTTAATCGTCGATGAGGAACAACGATTTGGGGTTAAACACAAAGAAAAAATCAAGGAATTAAGGTCGGATGTTGACGTGTTGACGCTAACTGCCACACCAATTCCACGGACTTTAAACATGTCAATGATGGGCGTTCGTGACCTATCAGTCATTGAAACGCCTCCGGCTAATCGCTATCCGATTCAAACCTACGTGATGGAGCAAAACGAGGGTTCGATTGTGGACGGAATTAGACGGGAGATGCAACGCGGAGGTCAGGTCTTTTATTTGCACAATCGGGTAAAAGATATTGACCAGACGGTTGATAAGTTGCAGACCCTTTTGCCTGATGCACGGATTGCTTCCATTAATGGACAAATGTCTGAAAATGAAATGGAAGGGATTCTGTATGATTTTGTTAACGGAGATTATGATGTGTTAGTTACGACGACCATCATCGAGACGGGAGTGGATATTCCTAATGCGAATACCCTGTTTGTTGAGGATGCGGATCGGATGGGACTCTCCCAGCTTTATCAGATTCGGGGAAGAATTGGTCGAAGTAATCGAGTAGGACAAGCTTACTTTATGTACCAGCCCAATAAGGTGTTGACCGAAGTTTCTGAGAATCGGCTAGAAGCCATCAAGGATTTCACTGAATTGGGTTCAGGATTTAAGGTGGCCATGCGTGATCTTTCGATTCGTGGGGCTGGAAACGTGCTTGGAAAACAGCAGCACGGTTTTATTAATTCGGTTGGTTATGATATGTATACTAAGATGTTGTCTGACGCTGTTTCTAAGAAGAAGGGCCAGCATCGCGTGGTTGAAAAATCTGATTCAAAGGTTGAACTCGGGATTGAAGCTTATCTTCCGTCGACTTACATTGAGGATCAGCAGCAAAAGATTGAATTATACAAGCGAATCCGTCAGATGGATAGCGAGGAACAATTTACCGAACTGCAAAGTGATCTAATTGATCGGTTTGGTGAATATCCTGATGAAGTAGCTAATCTGCTTGAGATTGACCGCATTAAGATGCTTGCCGACTATGATCTGATTGATAAAATTCGAAAAGATCAAAATAATTTAACCGTTACTATGAGTAAGGTAGGAACCCAAAAATTCACTAGTAAGGAAATTTTGAAGGCAATTGCCGATACGGATTTTCGTTCCTCAGTGAAAGTGGTTAACGGGTGTTTTCAAATTAAGTTAGTCGTTCAACCAACGATGAAGGATGCCGATTGGTTGAAACAGCTTTATCAATTTGTCAAAAGTTTGAGTAAAATAAGATTGGATCAAGAAGAACATGAATCAAAAGACAAGTAAAAAGATTGTTAGTGGAACCTTGATCCTTTCGGTAGCTGCCATTATTTCGAAGGTATTGAGTGCCGTTTATCGAATTCCACTTGAAAATTTTGTTGGAAACGTTGGATTTTACATCTACCAGCAGGTTTATCCCATTTATGGGATTGGAGTTGCGTTTGCCTTGACTGGTCTTCCAGCGTTTATTTCCAAGATGATTGTGGAACGGGATACTGAGAAAGAAAAACAAACGTTGTTTTTTCAAATCATGGTAATCTTAGTGATCATTTCAGTGGTTATTTTTGGTGGATTACAGTTATTTTCATCAGAAATTGCCACTTTAATGGGAGACTTTGAATTAAAACCGGTGATTCAGGCGGTGAGTTGGATGTTTTTGTTGATGCCACTCTTAGCGGATGTGAGGGGATACTTTCAATCGAGCATGCAGATGATTCCCACGGCGACTTCTCAAGTAGTAGAACAGTTTGTGCGGGTTTCAATGATCATCGTGGTGGCCTATTTAGCGGCCGTTCAGCACTGGAACTTGTATAAGATGGGGACGTTAGCAATGCTGTCGGCTCCATTGGCGGCGATTTTTGCGGCATTTATCTTGGGATATTATGCACGTGACATCCTTGCTCATTTTCACCTTCAAGACTTGAAATTTAACTACCTGAAATTAACGAAGCAAATCATCTCCCAGGGTGGTGTGCTTAGTGTTTTAGCGGCTTTAATGGTGTTAATGCAGTTGGTCGATTCATTTACGGTAAAAAATGGGCTGGTAGTAAGTGGTGTAAGTAATCTAATGGCTCAGATCCAAAAGGGGATTTACGATCGCGCTCAACCCATTGTTCAACTAGGATTAGTGATTGGGACGGCCATTTCTTCAACCGTCTTGCCACAGATGGCGTATTATTATCATGCTGGTAAAGAAAGGTCCTTTAAGACCCTTGTAAAACACAGTATGCGCATTACACTGGTAGTAACGATGGCAGTTACCTTTGGATTGATCAGTATTATGCCCCAGTTAAATCACCTCTTGTTTGGGAGTTATGATTTAGACGTCACCCTTTCGGTATACTGTTTGAGCATCCTTTTTGCTACGATGGTGACATCCTTTAATTCGGTTTTACAGAGTATTGATAACTTTAAAAGTACGGCGATCGCGATTTTGTTGGGTCTAATTTGTAAAATAATGATTACTAAATGGTGCGTAATTCATTTCGGAATCATTGGGGCTTCATTATCAACTATCATTGCCCTGTTAATCGTGCTACTAGTTAACTGGTATACTAGTCCAAAGCGGGTTCATGAGCACATCTTTAGTTGGAAGTTCCTGGTAAGGGTATCATTGATCAGTATGGTAATGGTGATTGTCGTTGTTTTAACTGAATTAGGATTGAATCACATCCTTGGAGATACCAGTCGATTGATGGATGTTGTTAAATTGATGATTGTTATTCCGATTGGGGCACTCGTGTTTTTAGGAATGTGTCTGAGAGGAAAAGTTTTGACTGCTTCAGAATTAGCAATGGTTCCAATTATGAAACGGTTTGTAGGAGATAAGCAAAAATGAGAATTGATAAATTTTTAAAAATTTCACGAATTATAAAACGGCGCCCGGTTGCCAAAAAAATTGCAGATCAAGGTCGGGTCTTTGTAAACGGTGAGCCGGCCAAATCATCAAGTAAGGTTTCGGTTGGCGATCAGATTCTGATTAAGTTTGGAAATAAAAATCTAACCGTAGAGGTGCTGCAACTGTTAGATACCACCAAAAAATCTGATTCAGACACCATGTATAAGACCATTAGTGAGACTTACGATCGTGACTATCAGTCTGAAAATGATGAATTAGAATAATTATTGTTGAATTAATATTATATTCTGGTTTTACATGTGGTATTATGATCATATAAATTCATGGAGGCATTCCTGATGAACAGAAATAACAACGTTGAATACTTGAATTCTGCTTCAAGGAAAAGTAAAGCAAATAACCATCAAAAAGATAATAAGAAGTTAAGTAAGAGAACCAAGCGACTGGTTGCTCTTGTGGCGGTATTTGCTGTGGCTTTTTTGGCGCTTGGATGGCAAATTGTTAGTGGAATGAATCAAATTCACGGTGTGAATGCCCAAATCACCAGAAAAAAACAGGATTATCAGGTCGAAAAACAAAAAGAAAAGAACCTTAATGAGCAAATTAAGCTTTTAAATAACAAGAATTATCTTCAAGAATTGATGCGAGCTAAATATTACTATACAAAACCAGGCGAAACAGTTTACAGTTTCCCACAGAATAGTAAGATTGGTAATGAATAGAGGATTACTAGGATGTAATCTTCTTTTATTTTACTTTAAAGGATTATGTTATAATTAACACAACATTTATTAGGAGGAATGGCTTTTTTATGACAATTAAGGTTGGAGAGAAGGTCACTGGGAAAGTTTCAGGAATTACTAATTTTGGAGCTTTCATTGATCTAGGCGATCACAAGACTGGACTAGTTCATATCAGTGAGGTTTCTGATGGTTACGTAAAGGATATTCATGATATTTTGTCGGTTGGCGATGAAGTGACCGTTAAGGTTTTGAGCATTGGGGATGATGGTAAGATTGGACTATCAATTCGCAAAGCTTCCGATCATCCAGAAAAAGAATCACATCAACATCATGGTGAACATAATCATGATGAGCATTCACACTACGGGCACTCAAATAATGGGAATCATGGACATCGCAGTGGCCGCGACAATCGTAATGGCCATAAGGGCAAGAATGAGAGCTTTGATGATTTGCTTTCAGACTTCATGAAAGAAAGCGAAAGTCGGATGTCCGTCATTAAGAAAAATACAGAAGGAAAACGCGGCGGTCGTGGTGGTCGTCGTAGTTAATGAACGAATAACTGGGCAATTTGCTCGGCTTTTTTGTTTTGGAGGTTAATTTGAATTTACGCAATCAAATTAATTCGTTGGTTAAGAAGAAACAATGGTGGAAAAAGGACGAAAATGTTGTGATTGGGGTCTCAACCGGGGTTGATTCCATGGTCTTGTTAGATTTACTCCAGCATTTAAAAGATTTTAGGCCTCATATTATTGTTGCTCATGTTAACCATCACTTACGCAAACAAAGTGAGATTGAAGAGCGCTTTCTGGTCGATTACTGTAAGAACCATCACCTTCCTTTTCGGGTTGGCAGTTGGAATCACGACCAGATTCAGAGTGGATTGGAGAATCAAGCCCGTAATTTTCGTTATCATTTTTTTGCAGAAGTCATGAATGAATTTAATGCACCAGTCTTGTTAACGGCCCATCAAGAAAATGATCAAGCCGAGACGGTCATAATGAAACTCATTCGCAGTGGGAATTTGTTTGAAGTTCAGGGAATTAAAGAGAGTCATCCCTTTAATGGAGGAACGATGGTTCGACCATTACTACAGTTTTCGAAAGAATCCATCCGTTTGTATGCTAAAGAACACTCGTTAACGTGGTATGATGATAAAACTAACTTTGAACATACGGTCCTCCGTAATCGAATTCGTAACCAAATTCTACCGGAGTTAATGAAAGAAAACCCTAACGCTATTTCTCATTTGGCTAAGTTTGCTAGTAATTTGCAGTCGGAACTCGCCGGATCGAGTGATTTCGCTCGAGCTGATCTTTTAAGACATGACTTAAAGATTAAAAAGAGCTGCGTAAGCGCTGAGTACGATACCACGGAAATTAATCAACTTCCCATTTTACTTCGCGCATTGTTAAAACAGTTGACGTCGACGGTTACTCTTTCTGATAATCAAATTGCTGAAATTTTGACTTTAGTTAAAGATTTTGGAAAACCGCAGGGAAAATTGCGAATTTCAAATGCTTATTTTTTTGAAAAAAGTTATAATAAAATCATGTTTTTTAAACAATCTCCTAACAATTACGATGATTACCGTGATGAAAGTTCGTTTGTGGTAGAATTAAATCAGTGGAACCGCGACGTTAACGGATTTGATTTTGGTATTTTTGATGAAAATCATGTTCCAAAGGGTAATTTTTGGCGTCGCAGTCATTTTGATTTGGCGGACTCCCAGTTTCCTTTGTCAAAAAGAACCTGGAAACCGGATGATACCGTTGAACTCAAGAATGGCGGTCATCAGAGTTTAAGAAGATTGTTAATTAATCAGAAAGTTCCAAGTGCCAAGCGACGTCACGTGAAAGTGCTGGTGGATAGTAAGGAGAGTGTGTTGGCCGTCATTGGTTATAAGGAAAGCAAATGGTTGCCTAAGGGTGCAACTCACGGGTATGAACTTTTAATTACGCGAAAGGATATAACAAATGAATGACGATATTGAGCGGGTCTTATATAGTCAAGAAGACATTGCTTCTGCGGTAAAAAGGCTAGGGAAGCAGTTGAGTAATGATTATCGAGACAAAAAACCACTAGTAGTTTGTGTGCTTACTGGGGCAGTGTTATTTATGAGCGATATTATTCGCCAGATGGACATATACCTAGATCTTGATTTTGTCGATGTTTCAAGCTATAAGGGTGGGACTGCTTCAACCGGAAAAGTTGAGCTCATCCGTGATCTTGATAGTGATGTTAGTGGTCGTGATATCATTTTTGTTGAAGATATTATTGATACAGGACGCACCCTTCAATTTCTGGAGGATTTAGTTTCAGATCGAGGAGCTAATTCAATTAAAGTTTGTACCATTTTTGATAAACCTGAGGGAAGAGTTGTCCCTGCCAAAGCAGATTATGTCGGTTTTAACGTTCCAAATGAATTTATTGTCGGTTATGGACTTGATTACAAGGGTTTTTATCGTAACCTGCCGTACATTGGAATTTTAAAACCTTCAATTTATTCGGCCTAAACGGTCGTCCATTTAAAGTAAAAGTGATAACATTCTATTTGTTATCTTTTCGAGAAATTAGATTGGGAGGCACAAATGAAAAATAATAAAAATGGGCTTTTTAAGAGTAGCCTATTTTATATCATCATCTTTGTGGTTGTCATGGGTGTGATTATGCTTGTCACTGGTGGTGGCAGTGGATCACAAAGCACTCAAACTCAGGGAATTCGTTCAAGTCAATTTACAAATGATTTGCAGACGAACAAGGTTAAAAACTTCTCTGTTCAACCTTCTGGCGGTGTATATAAAATAACTGGTCAGTACAAGAAGCCCCAAAATGTTAAGCAGAAAAATAATGGGATTCCGCTTAATTTTAGTAATGGAAAACTTACCAAGTCGAGCAGCAATACTTACACTAAGGTAAATGGATTCACTACTAGCATTTTAAAGAATGACTCATCAGTTAGCCAGATTACCAAGTTAGCTAATAAGAACAAGGTACCGATGAGTACTAAAGAAACACAATCGAATAGCTTTTGGTTAAACTTAGCAATTTCAGTTCTACCATTATTAATCTTCATTTACTTGTTCTACATTATGATGAAGCAAGCTGGTGGAGCCGGTGGTGGCGCTGGTGGTGTCATGAAAGTTGGCAAAAGCCAGGCTAAACCAGTTAAAAGTAACGTTAAGTTTAGTGATGTTGCTGGTGAAGATGAAGAAAAACAAGAACTGGTCGAAGTTGTTGAATTTCTAAAAGATCCCAAGAAATTCACGAAACTGGGCGCCGTCATACCAAAAGGTGTCTTACTTGAGGGGCCTCCTGGTACCGGTAAGACGTTGTTAGCCAAAGCGGTTGCTGGTGAAGCAAACGTTCCGTTCTACTCATTATCAGGATCTGATTTCGTTGAGATGTTCGTTGGGGTTGGTGCAAGCCGTGTTAGAGACCTGTTTGCCCAAGCTAAAAAGAATTCCCCGGCCATCATCTTTATTGATGAAATTGATGCCGTTGGACGAAAACGTGGATCCGGAATGGGTGGCGGTCACGATGAACGTGAACAAACCCTTAACCAGTTGTTGGTTGAAATGGATGGTTTTACTGGTAATGAAGGTGTTATTGTCATTGCCGCCACTAACCGTTCTGATGTTTTAGACCCTGCTTTAACTCGTCCAGGTCGTTTTGATCGGAAGATCTTAGTTGGCCAACCTGATGTTCGTGGACGAGAAGCAATTTTGAAAGTTCATGCCAAAGACAAACCACTTGCCTCTGACGTTGACCTTCACGAAATTGCTAAACAAACGCCCGGATTTGTTGGTGCTGATTTAGCGAACTTGCTAAATGAAGCTGCCTTACTGGCCGCAAGAAATGGTGATAATGAAATTAATGCGGCTGATATGGATGAAGCCGAAGATCGTGTTATTGCTGGACCGGCTAAGCATAATAAGGTTATTAACGAACACGAACGTCAAATTGTGGCCAACCATGAAGCTGGTCATACCATCGTTGGTTTAGTATTAAATGACGCTCGGGTTGTTCATAAGGTTACCATCGTTCCAAGAGGTCGTGCTGGTGGATACGCCATCATGCTGCCTAAGGAAGATCAACAATTGATCTCAAAGAAGAACGCTCAAGAGCAATTAGCTGGATTAATGGGTGGTAGAACTGCTGAAGAAGTTGTTTTCCATTCTGAATCATCTGGTGCTTCAAATGACTTTGAGCAAGCCACCAATCTTGCTCGTGCCATGGTTACTCAATATGGAATGAGTGACAAGATTGGAACCGTGGAACTCGAAAGTCCTAACCAAGATCCGTACGCAGCTCCTAAGTATTCACAGGAGACGGCCGCTAAGATTGACGATGAAGTGAAATACTTTATTGATGAAGCTCATGGTGAAGCTAAGAAGATTATTGAGGGTCATCGTGAGCAACACAAGGCGATTGCGGATGCTTTGCTTAAATATGAGACGTTGGATGAAAAGGAAATTTTGAGTCTCTACAAGACCGGTAAAATGCCTGAACATTCAACCAATAGTGGCGAGTATCCTAGCGAAAATGAAACCTTTGAACAAGCCAAGAAAGCCATTGACGCTAAGGAACACGAGCACGAAAAGAAACTTGAAGAAGAAATTGACCATTCTGAAGAAAAACACGATGAAAATCATGATAATAATTCAGATCACCAAGATTCTGATAATCAAGATCAATAAACGAAAAGAACGTTGGGATCAAAGCCCACGTTCTTTTTTAATCTAAGGAGTGAATAAAATGAGTGATAAAAATGATGTATTAGTTAAAGCACTTACCAAAGATGGGATGTTTCGGGTTTACGGTTTAAACGCGACTGGAATTGTCAGTTATGTTCAAAAAATTCATGATACCTGGAGTACATCCACGGCGGCACTTGGAAGAACGATTGCCGCAACTTTGATGTTGTCGGCCTCAGTGTTAAAGGGAAAAGAAAGCATGACCGTTCGTTTAAATGGACGCGGCCCCGTCGGCGGAATGGTTATTGATGCCGATGCTAAGGGACACATTAAGGGATACGTTCAGAATCCTCACGTTAACTTGCCGCTCACGAAAGATGGAAAAGTTGACGTTTCTAAGGGTGTAGGAACGAATGGTTTTCTGGAAGTCGTTAAAAATCAGGGAACAAGTGAGCCCTACACTAGTGATGTTCCACTCGCAAGCGGTAAAATCGGTGATGATTTTACCTTTTATCTAGCAAAGTCAGAACAGATTCCTTCAGCAGTTGGAGTTTCAGTTGACATTGATGGAGAAAACAACGTCCAAAGTGCCGGAGGATACTTGATTCAGGTTATGCCTGGTGCTTCTGATGAGGCAATTGATAAGTTGGAGCAGACTTTAAAGAATGCACCAAGTATTTCGTCCATGTTAGAAAAGGATCCTAATCCTGACCACATTTTGGATGAGTTGTTTGGCACGGATAATCTGGACGTTGTTGATCATATGCCAGTCGAATTTGTCTGCAATTGTTCCAAAGAAAAATTTGCCAAAGATATTGCAGGAATTGGTAAAAAGGATCTGCAACAATTAATCGATGAAGATCATGGGGCACAGGTTGTATGTAATTTTTGTGGTAAAAAGTATAACTTTTCGGAAGATGAATTGGTTGATTTACTGAATGATAAGAATAAGTAGCATTAAAGAGCGTGCTGTAATACGGTTCGCTCTTTTTTGTATGGGTATGGTATTATATAAAATGTTTGGAAACAATTTAGATGAGGTGAAAAAATGGAGTGGAAAATTGGAAACGTAACGATTCCAAATCAATTGGTAGTAGCTCCAATGGCTGGAGTTACCAATTCAGCCTTTAGAATCATTTGCAAAAAATTTGGTGCGGGATTAGTGGTCTGTGAAATGATTTCCGATCGAGGAATCATGTATAACAACAAAAAAACGTTAAGTATGGTTAACGTAGATCCCAATGAACATCCAATGAGTATTCAAATTTTTGGTGGTACTAAGGAAACTTTGGTTGAGGCCGCTAAGTTCATTGATCAAAAGACCGCTGCTGATATTATTGATATCAACATGGGTTGTCCAGTTAATAAGGTCGTTAAGACTGATGCTGGTGCTAAGTGGCTCCTTGATCCCGATAAGGTTTATGAAATGGTATCGTATGTGACTGACGCCGTTAAAAAGCCAGTAACGGTTAAGATGCGAACTGGATGGGATGAGGATCATGTTTATGCGGTTCAAAATGCGCTTGCTGCTGAGGCGGCTGGTGCTTCTGCCGTTGCGATGCACGGTCGGACTAGGAAACAAATGTATACCGGTCATGCTAACTGGGAGATTTTAAAAGAAGTTTCCGATGCCTTGACGATTCCATTTATTGGAAATGGAGACGTAACCACTCCACAACAGGCTAAACAAATGATTGATGAAGTTGGTTGTGATGCGGTAATGATGGGGCGTGCCGTTGAAGGCAATCCCTGGATTCTGAGACAAACCGAGCACTACCTAGCAACCGGTGAATTAATTCCAGAACCAAGTGTTGAAGAAAAAATTAATACCGCTAAAGAACATTTGCATGGGCTGGTCCAAATTAAAGGTGAGTATGTTGGGCCAAGACAATTCAGAGGTCAAGCTGCTTATTACCTGAAGGGAATTTCTCATTCGGCTCGAACTAAAGTGAAGTTGAACAATGCTGAGTCTGAAGCAGAGATGGATCAAATCTTCGATGATTTTCTAGAAAAAGACGCGATGAGAAATGCACGGAAAAATGCATAATTACGATGCTTAACTATGTTATTATGAATGTAAGTTACTAGTTTGGGGGATTTGAATTGGCACAAGAGAAGAAAATGAATGACCAATTAAAAGTTCGTAGAGAAAAGATGCAAGAGCTACGAGATGAGGGAATTGATCCTTTTGGTCATGCCTTTAAGCCAACCTATTTGGCAGAAGATTTAGACAAAGAGTTTGATAAATACGATAAAGAAGAACTAGAGCAAAAAGACGTTAAAGCTACGATTGCTGGACGAATGGTAGCTAAACGTGGTAAAGGTAAAGTTGGGTTTGCCGATATCCTTGATCGTTCCGGTAAGATCCAGGTTTACGTTCGAAAAGACGTTGTCGGAGAAGAACAATATCATATCTTTAAACGTGCTGACATCGGGGACTTTCTTGGCTTTACTGGTGAAGTAATTAAGACGGACATGGGACAACTAACCGTTCGTGCGACGTCCATCACTTTCCTATCAAAGGCACTTCGCCCACTTCCTGATAAGTATCACGGATTACAAAATAAGGAACAAAAGTATCGTCAGCGATACCTTGATTTAATTTCAAATCGTGATAGTTTTGAGCGTTTTCAGAAGCGCAGTAAGATTATTAAGGCGGTTCGAAACTTCTTGGATAATAAGATGGACTTTACTGAGGTTGAGACTCCAGTATTACACACGACTGCTGGTGGGGCCTCCGCTCGTCCATTTATAACTCATCATAATGCTTTAAACATTGATTTATACTTGCGAATTGCGCTGGAACTTCATTTGAAGCGGTTGATTGTTGGTGGCATGGGACGCGTCTATGAGATTGGACGTGTGTTCAGAAATGAAGGGATGGATAAGGAACATAATCCTGAATTTACTGAACTCGAGACCTATGCGGCATACTTTGATTTTCATGATGTAATGGATGAAACCGAAGGAATTTTTAGGGCCGCTGCCAAAGCCGTTAGTGATGATGGTAAGGTTACGTATCAGGGCGAAGAAGTTGACTTGAATCAAGAATTTGATCGGATTCATATGGTTGATGCCGTTAAAAAATATACGGGAGTCGATTTTTGGCCTAAGATGTCGGATGATGATGCTAAGAAATTAGCTGATGAACATGGTGTGCACTATGAACCATATTGGAAGGTTGGTCATATCATCAATGCTTTCTTTGAACAATTCGTTCAACCAAAGCTAAAGAAGCCAACGTTTGTATATGGTCATCCAATTGAAATTTCTCCTTTGGCAAAGAAAAACGCTGATGACCCAAGATTTACGGATCGTTTTGAGTTATATATTCTTGGTAATGAATATGCTAATGCCTTTTCTGAATTGAATGATCCAATTGATCAACGTCAACGTTTTGAGGCGCAAGCCAAGGAACGTGAAGAGGGGAACGACGAGGCTCAGGGTATCGATGAGGACTTTATCGAAGCACTTGAGTATGGTATGCCTCCTACAGGTGGATTAGGGATTGGAATTGATCGTTTGGTAATGCTTTTGACTGATGCACCATCCATTCGTGATGTTCTCTTATTCCCAACGATGAGACCAGAGGATAATTCTGATAATCCACAGGATGAGAATCATAAAAAATAGTTTTGTTCGATAGAAAAAGAGATGATTTTAATCATCTCTTTTTATTTGCATCAAAATGGATTAAAACATTGCTAAAATAGTATTTGTCAAGATTGATTACTTATATAATTGGGGTCATTTATTAGATTCGAAGTAAAAGTTGAAAAAAGTTTGACCTTTTTTGACCAAAAGTGTTGACAAAGTAATTGGGCGCATGTATAGTAGTAAATGCTCAGTGAGAGAGGAAAATAATTTGATGGTAATTAATGAAGTTACTGACTATGAACAAGATTGATTATCTTAAATATTGCTCTTGCACTGAGGTGCAAAATACTGTATTATATTTGATGTTGCAGTGATGGTTTTACCGTTTGCCAACAAATAAATTTAAAATAATTGAGTTTATTTGTTGACATCGAAAACGTAATGTAGTATAGTTATACATGTTGCGTTAAGGAAGAACTAAACGACAACAAATCAGAGTAGATCTTTGAAAACTGAACAAGATTTTGATTACAAGTGTAAGGTAATTTTAAGTTGTAGAACTTAAAATTAAACA
>NZ_JBWXUW010000006.1:0-3236 GCF_059901425.1 Fructilactobacillus sp. X2R1C3
GCAGGGGGCGATCCCCCAACTACTCTTGGCGTGCTGAAGCTTAACTTCTGTGTTCGGCATGGGAACAGGTGTATCCTTCAGGCTTTCGCCACCACACTTAGAAAGAACTTCGTTCTCTCAAAACTAGATAATATCTTCTCTGCCCGATTAACTTCCACTTCTTTTTGCTTGGTTAAGTCCTCGACCGATTAGTATTAGTCCGCTTCACGTATCACTACGCTTCCACTTCTAACCTATCTACCTGATCATCTTTCAGGGGTCTTACTTCCATAAAGGAATGGGAAATCTCATCTCGAGGCGAGTTTCACACTTAGATGCTTTCAGCGTTTATCTCGTCCATACATAGCTACCCAGCCGTGCGCCTGGCGGCGCAACTGGTACACCAGCGGTATGTCCATCCCGGTCCTCTCGTACTAGGGATAGCTCCTCTCAAATTTCCTGCGCCCGCGACGGATAGGGACCGAACTGTCTCACGACGTTCTGAACCCAGCTCGCGTACCGCTTTAATGGGCGAACAGCCCAACCCTTGGGACCAACTACAGCCCCAGGATGCGATGAGCCGACATCGAGGTGCCAAACCTCCCCGTCGATGTGAACTCTTGGGGGAGATAAGCCTGTTATCCCCAGGGTAGCTTTTATCCGTTGAGCGATGGCCCTTCCATATGGTACCACCGGATCACTAAGCCCGACTTTCGTCCCTGCTCGACCTGTATGTCTCGCAGTCAAGCTCCCTTCTGCCTTTACACTCTGTGAATGATTTCCAACCATTCTGAGGGAACCTTTGGGCGCCTCCGTTACTATTTAGGAGGCGACCGCCCCAGTCAAACTGCCAACCAGACACTGTCTCCGAGCACGTTGAGTGCTCAGGGTTAGAGTGTTCACATAGCAAGGGTAGTATCCCAATGACGCCTCCGCCGAAGCTAGCGCTCCGGTTTCAATGGCTCCTACCTATCCTGTACAAGCTGTGCAAACACCCAATATCAAGCTACAGTAAAGCTCCATGGGGTCTTTCCGTCCTGTCGCGGGTAACCTGCTTCTTCACAGGTATCTTAATTTCACCGAGTCTCTCGTTGAGACAGTGCCCAGATCGTTACGCCTTTCGTGCGGGTCGGAACTTACCCGACAAGGAATTTCGCTACCTTAGGACCGTTATAGTTACGGCCGCCGTTTACTGGGGCTTCATTTCGGAGCTTCGCCGAAGCTAACTCTTCCACTTAACCTTCCAGCACCGGGCAGGCGTCAGCCCCTATACGTCATCTTACGATTTTGCAGAAACCTGTGTTTTTGATAAACAGTCGTCTGGGCCTCTTCACTGCGGCTGTCCGTTAGGACAGCACCCCTTCTTCCGAAGTTACGGGGTCATTTTGCCGAGTTCCTTAACGAGAGTTCTCTCGCTCACCTGAGGATACTCTCCTCGACTACCTGTGTCGGTTTGCGGTACGGGTAGTTATTAACTCGCTAGAAGCTTTTCTCGGCAGCGTGACATCAGTTGCTTCCCTACTATAATTTCGGTCCTCATCGTCGCTTGTCAACTCGATCAAAAGCATTTCTCTCTTGACCTGACTTACGACTTGAACATCCATATCCATCAGGATGCACAACTTAGCCTTCTGCGTTCCTCCATCACTCAAACGTTAATAACTAGTACAGGAATCTCAACCTGTTATCCATCGTCTACGCCTCTCGGCCTCGACTTAGGTCCCGACTAACCCTGGGTGGACGAGCCTTCCCCAGGAAACCTTAGTCATTCGGTGAATCAGATTCTCACTGATTTTTCGCTACTCATACCGGCATTCTCACTTCTAAGCGCTCCACTAGTCCTTACGGTCTAGCTTCGTTGCCCTTAGAACGCTCTCCTATCACGCGACCAAGTCGCGTCCGCAGTCTCGGTAATATGCTTAGCCCCGGTAAATTTTCGGCGCAGAATCACTCGACTAGTGAGCTATTACGCACTCTTTAAATGGTGGCTGCTTCTGAGCCAACATCCTAGTTGTCTATGCAACTCCACTGCCTTTTCCACTTAGCATATATTTAGGGACCTTAACTGGCGGTCTGGGCTGTTCCCCTTTCGACGATGGATCTTATCACTCATCGTCTGACTCCCGGATATAAATCAATGGTATTCGGAGTTTATCTGAACTTAGTAATCCAAGACGGACCCCTTGTCCAAACAGTGGCTCTACCTCCATGATTCTAAATCCGAGGCTAACCCTAAAGCTATTTCGGAGAGAACCAGCTATCTCCAAGTTCGTTTGGAATTTCACCGCTATCCACACCTCATCCCAGCACTTTTCAACGTACACGGGTTCGGACCTCCGGTGCGTATTACCGCACTTTCATCCTGGACATGGATAGATCACCTGGTTTCGGGTCTATGGCAACATACTTCAACGCCCTATTCAGACTCGCTTTCGCTTCGGCTCCGCTTTTTCAACTTAACCTTGCATGCAACTATAACTCGCCGGTTCATTCTACAAGAGGCACGCTATCACCCTTAAATGGGCTCTAACTGCTTGTAGGCACATGGTTGCAGGAACTATTTCACTCCCCTTCCGGGGTGCTTTTCACCTTTCCCTCACGGTACTGGTTCACTATCGGTCACTAGGTAGTATTTAGCCTTGGGAGATGGTCCTCCCGGTTTCCGACGACGTTTCACGTGTGTCGCCGTACTCAGGATCCTGAACTGAGGGAACCTGATTTCGTCTACTGGGCTATCACCATCTATGGCTCAGCTTCCCAACTGATTCGACTATCAGATTCTTTTGTAACTCAAATGTTCAGTCCTACAACCCCGACCAGTAAACTGATCGGTTTGGGCTGTTCCCCGTTCGCTCGCCGCTACTGAGGGAATCGAAATTTTTTTCTACTCCTGCGGGTACTTAGATGTTTCAGTTCCCCGCGTCTACCGCACGGCAGCTATGAATTCACTGTCGTGCAATCATCGACTAAGATGATTGGGTTTCCCCATTCGGAAATCTCCGGATCAAAGCTTACGTACAGCTCCCCGAAGCATATCGGTGTTAGTTCCGTCCTTCATCGGCTCCTAGTACCAAGGCATTCACCATGCGCCCTTAATAACTTAACCTGCATCACTTCGTGATGTAAGTTATTGAGTATTTGCGATTTAAACTATTTTAAAAAACTCAAATAACGTAGTGGTTATTTCTCGGTTAAAATTATAATTAAAATATAATTAATACAGAAAATAATATTATCTAGTTTTCAAAGAACAAAGT
>NZ_JBWXUW010000007.1:0-1742 GCF_059901425.1 Fructilactobacillus sp. X2R1C3
GAGAGTAAAACTCTCAAAACTAAACAAGACTTCAATTGTGTAAGGTTTCCGAATTTTTCCTTAGAAAGGAGGTGATCCAGCCGCAGGTTCTCCTACGGCTACCTTGTTACGACTTCACCCTAATCATCTGTCCCACCTTAGGCGGCAGGCTCCAAAAGGTTACCTAACCGACTTTGGGTGTTACAAACTCTCATGGTGTGACGGGCGGTGTGTACAAGACCCGGGAACGTATTCACCGTGGCATGCTGATCCACGATTACTAGCGATTCCAACTTCATGCAGGCGAGTTGCAGCCTGCAATCCGAACTGAGAACGGCTTTAAGAGATTAGCTTGACCTCGCGGTTTCGCAACTCGTTGTACCGTCCATTGTAGCACGTGTGTAGCCCAGGTCATAAGGGGCATGATGATTTGACGTCATCCCCACCTTCCTCCGGTTTGTCACCGGCAGTCTCATTAGAGTGCCCAACTAAATGCTGGCAACTAATGACAAGGGTTGCGCTCGTTGCGGGACTTAACCCAACATCTCACGACACGAGCTGACGACAACCATGCACCACCTGTCATTCTGCCCCCGAAGGGGACACCTAATCTCTTAGGTTAACAGAAGATGTCAAGACCTGGTAAGGTTCTTCGCGTAGCATCGAATTAAACCACATGCTCCACCGCTTGTGCGGGTCCCCGTCAATTCCTTTGAGTTTCAACCTTGCGGTCGTACTCCCCAGGCGGAGTGCTTAATGCGTTAGCTGCGGCACTGAAGGGCGGAAACCCTCCAACACCTAGCACTCATCGTTTACGGCATGGACTACCAGGGTATCTAATCCTGTTTGCTACCCATGCTTTCGAGCCTCAGCGTCAGTTACAGACTAGACAGCCGCCTTCGCCACTGGTGTTCCTCCATATATCTACGCATTTCACCGCTACACATGGAGTTCCACTGTCCTCTTCTGCACTCAAGTTTCCCAGTTTCCGATGCACTTCTCCGGTTAAGCCGAAGGCTTTCACATCAGACTTAGAAGACCGCCTGCGCTCGCTTTACGCCCAATAAATCCGGACAACGCTTGCCACCTACGTATTACCGCGGCTGCTGGCACGTAGTTAGCCGTGACTTTCTGGTTAGATACCGTCGCGACGTGAGCAGTTACTCTCACGCCCGTTCTTCTCTAACAACAGAGTTTTACGAGCCGAAACCCTTCTTCACTCACGCGGCATTGCTCCATCAGACTTTCGTCCATTGTGGAAGATTCCCTACTGCTGCCTCCCGTAGGAGTCTGGGCCGTGTCTCAGTCCCAATGTGGCCGATTACCCTCTCAGGTCGGCTACGCATCATTGCCTTGGTGAGCCTTTATCTCACCAACTAGCTAATGCGCCGCGGATCCATCCAAAAGCGATAGCACAAAGGCCATCTTTCAAACGAAAACCATGTGGTTTTCGTTGTTATACGGTATTAGCATCTGTTTCCAGGTGTTATCCCCTTCTTCTGGGCAGGTTATCCACGTGTTACTCACCAGTTCGCCACTCGCTGCTAACTTAAATCTAGTTAATGCAAGCATCAACTATCAATAGGCGCAGCTCGTTCGACTTGCATGTATTAGGCATGCCGCCAGCGTTCGTCCTGAGCCAGGATCAAACTCTCATTTTAGAAATGAGAAATTTTACTAGCTCATTATTATTTGTTGTTATTCTTTTTCAAAAGAATTAAAAAGCGAATTGACTTCGCAAATGTTTAATTTTAAGTTCTACA
>NZ_JBWXUW010000008.1:0-443 GCF_059901425.1 Fructilactobacillus sp. X2R1C3
TATGGAGGATACAGGGATCGAACCTGTGACCTCCTGCTTGTAAGGCAGATGCTCTCCCAGCTGAGCTAATCCTCCAAAATGACCCGTACGGGATTCGAACCCATGTTACTGCCGTGAAAGGGCAGTGTCTTAAACCACTTGACCAACGGGTCATACTACAAAAATATACGGAGAGTGAGGGATTCGAACCCTCGAAACAGACTTTAATCCGTTTACATCATTTCCAATGATGCTCCTTCGGCCAGCTCGGACAACTCTCCATAGTACTCCGGCAGGCGGGCTCGAACCGTCGACAACCTGATTAACAGTCAGGTGCTCTACCAACTGAGCTATGCCGGAATAATCGCGTGGCAACGTCCTACCCTTGCAGGGGGCGATCCCCCAACTACTCTTGGCGTGCTGAAGCTTAACTTCTGTGTTCGGCATGGGAACAGGTGTATCCT
>NZ_JBWXUW010000009.1:0-431 GCF_059901425.1 Fructilactobacillus sp. X2R1C3
CACCTAGTAGGAGTCGAACCTACAACCTTCTGATTCGTAGTCAGACACTCTATCCAATTGCGCTATAGGTGCATAATAATATGCCGAGGACCGGGATCGAACCGGTACGGTCATCACTGACCGCAGGATTTTAAGTCCTGTGCGTCTGCCAATTCCGCCACCCCGGCATTATAAATTGACATAAGCGGAAGACGGGATTCGAACCCGCGACCTCCACCATGGCAAGGTGGCGTTCTACCACTGAACTACTTCCGCATAAATGCCGACTAGAGGATTCGAACCTCCGACCCCCTGTTTACAAGACAGGTGCTCTGCCAACTGAGCTAAGTCGGCATACATGCTATTTATATACATAATGAGCCGTGGCGGGTTCGAACCGCCGACCCTCTGATTAAAAGTCAGATGCTCTACCAACTGAGCTAACGGCTCAA